>JAQXNP010000117.1 GCA_029098065.1 Clostridiales bacterium
AAAGCCCCGTCCCCGCAGAGGACAGGGCAAAAGAATTGGTGCAGCGCTTCATGGACTCGGCCTTTGCCAGCCGGGAGCTGTTGGTCAGCCTCATTGACCGGATTGAGCTGACCGAGGAGAAACATGTCATCATCAAATTCCGTTTTTCCGAACTTGATGAAGTCGGGTAAAACCCAGTCATGCCAATGGTTTGCGCCGTTATGAGCGGCGCGATTTTCAAGGTCGAATCACTTACATTAGTTCCCGCGCTATGTATCCCGCATCGAAAAAAAAGCCCTGGAAAAACTACGGGCCGCTTTGGAAGATGTACGTTAATATGTAAAACTGAGGGGAGCGGACTGCGTCATCCGCTCCCCTCCGCCCTCAGAATCCCATCTCGTCTGACAGATTCTCCATGACATGGCCAACTGTCTTCATTGCCTTCCCGGCAGCCTTCCTCATGTTCACCTTTTTTCGGGGCACCATTGCCATCCCAATCGCCGCTCCCGCCAGAGCGCCCAGCCCGACACCTTTGATGAACGCATGCTCGTGCACTATTTCCACCTCACCTTTTATTTGTAGAGCCCCCGCTCTCATCTCTATTATTGCCCTTTCCAGCGAAAAAACCGTTGCTAAAAATTCCATTGTCATTTATAATGATAATAGAACAAACTGGAGGGGCGGAGCAAAGCTCTGACCCCTTTTTTTGCGGGAGGAGGCTCATCTGTGAAGCTGCTCATTCGCCAAGGCAGGCTGGTGGACCCCGCAGGGGGGATCGGCGGCGCACTGGATATTCTGATCGAAAACGGCCGTGTGGCCGTCATTGGAAGCGATTTGAGGGACCCGGACGCCCAGGTAATCGATGCTTCCGGGCTCACCGTGGCCTGCGGGCTCATCGACATGCATGTTCATCTCCGGGAGCCCGGCTTTGAATACAAAGAGACCATTGCCACCGGAGCCAGGGCCGCCGCAGCCGGCGGTTTCACCGCCGTGGCCTGTATGCCCAACACCAGACCAACCATTGACTGTCCCGAGGGAGTTGCCTTCGTCAAGAAAAAGGCTGCCGAGGCCGGTGCCTCCCTGGTATGGCCCATTGCCGCTGTGTCCAAGGGCCAGCTTGGCCAGGAAGTCAACGATTACGAAGCTTTGAAGGCCGCCGGGGCGGTGGCTCTGTCCGATGACGGCGTCCCCGTTCAGAACGCCAATCTGCTCCGGGACGCCATGATTCTGGCCCGCCGCCAGAATCTGACCATTCTATCCCATTGCGAAGACGCCGACATGGTGCAGAACTTTGCCGTGAACGAGGGCAAGATCTCCCGTCAGCTTCGCATTCCCGGCAGGCCCGCCATTGCGGAGGAGCTTCAGGTCATGCGGGACGCCATGCTGGCCGAGGAGACCGGAGCCGCTGTCCATATCTGCCACATCTCCACCGCCAAGTCGGTGGCCATCGTCCGGCGGTTCAAAAAGAAAGGGGTGGCCATCACCTGCGAGACCTGTCCCCAGTACTTCACCTTTACCGAGGACGAGGTGCTCCGGCAGGGCTCCCTGGCCCGGGTCAATCCGCCCCTGCGCACTCCCGCCGATGTGGAGGGCATCATCGAGGGGCTGAAGGACGGCACCATCGACGCCATCGCCACCGACCACGCCCCCCACTCCGCGGAGGAAAAAGCCCGGCCCCTCACCCAGGCCCCCAGCGGCATGATCGGGCTGGAAACCTCTTTGGCCGCCACCCTCACCGCGCTTTACCACACCAAGCAGATGAGTCTGTCCGACATCCTCCGCAAGATGACCCTGAATCCCGCCTGCATCCTGCGCATGCCCCACAAGGGGCGGCTGGCCATCGGCTCCGACGCCGACGTGGTCATCTTCGATCCCGATGAGGAGTGGGTGGTGGATCCGGACAAGTTCCGCTCCATGGCCCGGAACACTCCCTTTGCCGGAAAGACGCTGAAGGGCCGGGTGAAATACACCATTCTGGGCGGGAACATCATCTATCAGGATACCTGAGTCCCCTCCCCCGTTCTCTCCCCGCTTTTCGTCTGCGGCGTATAAAACACACCTAGGAAAGGACTGATCGCCATGTCGTTCGATATCCTGCAGGACAAGATCAAAGCCATGAAAAACCCCACTGTGGCGGGGCTGGACCCCAAGCCGGAATATGTCCCGCCCCACATCCTGAAAGCCAGCCTGGACCGTTACGGCGAGACGCTGGAGGGCGCCGCCGACGCCATCCTCCAATTCAACAAGGGACTCATGGACGCCCTGTGTGACATCGTCCCCGCCGTCAAGCCCCAGTCCGCCTATTACGAGCGTTTGGGCTGGCAGGGCATGAAGGTGCTGGAGGAAACCATCCGCTATGCCGGAGAGAAGGGCTTTTTCGTCATCGCCGACGTGAAGCGGGGGGACATCGGCTCCACCGCTCAGGCATACAGCGAGGCCTGGATCGGCAGGACCCGGGTGGGAAGCACCGACCTGGCCGCCTTTGACGCCGATTGCCTGACCATCAACGGCTACATGGGTTCCGACGCCATCACTCCCTTCCTGACCACCTGCCGGGAACTGGACAAGTGCTTCTTTACCCTGGTGAAGACTTCCAACCCCAGCTCGGGAGAGCTTCAGGACATGGTGGCCGGGGACCGGGTGGTCTATCAGGTCATGGGCGACCTCACCGCCCGGCTGGGCAAAGACGACATCGGCAGGTACGGCTACAGCAGGGCCGGGGCCGTGGTGGGGGCCACCTATCCCTCCGACCTGAGGGCCCTGCGGAAGCGGCTGGAGCACACCTTCTTCCTGGTGCCCGGCTACGGCGCGCAGGGCGGCACCGCCGACGACGTGCGCTTCGCGTTCGACAAGTACGGCCGGGGCGCCATCGTCAACGCCTCCCGCTCCATCATGTGCGCCTGGCAAAAGACCGGCCGCGACGGCCAGGACTACCAGGATGCCGCCCGGGCCGCCGCCATCGCCATGCGGGACGACATCGGGCAGTACGTCACGATCCTCTGAGAGAACGGATCCCATCCGTCTGCGCCTGCATCTGACAGGAGGTCAAGGCATGTCTGACAGCATTGACATCAAAGAGTGTCCCGTCTGCGGCGGGGAACTGACCCCCGGCGGTGTCTATTTATTTGCCCGGGACTCCGACTTTATGCTCTGGGCTCCCCAGCGGAAGGACGGTACATATTCCTCCTGGGGGAGTGATCGAACCATCCGGCTCTCCGGAACGCTGAAAGAAGAGGCGGCCGCCCGCCCGCTCTCCCAGCGCGTTTTCACGCCCTATCCCTGGAGCGAAGCCTGGTACTGTCCTTCTTGTCAAAAGATTCTTGCCTTTTTCCAGCCTGAAACGGTCCCCGCCCCGCAGCCATCCGCCGGGCAGCCGGCCGCGGAACCCCGGCAGGCCTCTTCCGAGCCCGCCCCACAGCCCCAAAAGGAGCCCGCCCCCCGGAAAGAACCCCGGGAAAAGGGCCGGTTTTTCCGCCGGAAGAAGGACAAGCCGGACTGGGAGCTGTAAGCGCTCATGTTCTTATTTCTGAATCCAACAAAAATGTCTGAAAGCGGTGATCCCATGCCCGTTCAAACCATTGCCACCGTGGCTGAGATGATCCATGTCAGCCCTTTTGCCTGGTCCATGACTCTGGAGGCCGGAGATATGGTCCGGTCTTCCTTCCGGGGCCCCGGCCAGTTTGTACATGTGAAATGCGGCCATTCACGGCTCCTGCGCCGGCCCATCTCGGTGTGCGCCTGCTCCTCCGACGAACCCGGTGATCTGCTCCGGCTGGTCTTCGAGGTACGAGGAGAGGGCACCGCCTGGCTGGCCCGCCGGCGGCCCAACGACAAGGTGGACCTGCTGGGTCTCCTGGGCAACGGTTTTTCCATGGATCCCAAGGGCCGCTACCTCCTGGTGGGGGGCGGCATCGGCGTGCCGCCCCTGCTGGGCTGCGCCCAGTACGCCCCTCATGGCTGTGATGCCGTTTTGGGCTTCCGGGACGGGGCCCACGCCCTGCTGACGGATGAATTTCAGGCCCGCTGCTCCCACGTGGCCCTGGCCACGGAGGACGGCAGTCTGGGGGAAAAAGGATTCGTCACCGGGCCCATGGCCGCGCTGCTGGAACAGAACCGGTATGACGCCGTCCTCTGCTGCGGCCCCGGGCCCATGCTGAAGGCGGCGGCCGGACTGGCCGCCCGTTACGGCGTCCCCTGCCAGGTCTCCCTGGAGGAACGGATGGCCTGCGGCGTGGGGGCCTGTCTGGGCTGCGCCGTTCCCATGGCAGACGGCGCCATGAAGCACGTCTGCAAGGACGGACCTGTCTTTGACGCCGGGGAGGTGGGCTGGAATGGTTGATATGCGGGTAAATCTGGCGGGCGTGGAGCTGAAAAATCCCGTCACCGTGGCCTCGGGCACCTTCGGCTTTGGCCGGGAGTACGGGGAATTCTTCGATCTCGACCGGCTGGGAGGCATCAGCGTCAAGGGTCTCACTCCCCTGCCCCGGAACGGCAACCCCGCCCCCCGGATCGCCGAGACCCCCATGGGGATGCTCAACTCGGTGGGGCTCCAGAACCCGGGCGTGGACGCCTTTATCGCCCACGAGCTCCCCTGGCTGCGCCGGCATGATCTGTCTGTCATCGCCAACATCTCAGGCAGCACCCCCGAGGAATACGGTGAAATGTGCGAAAAGCTGTCGGCCGCCGGGGTGGACATGATCGAAGTCAACATCTCCTGTCCCAATGTGAAGGCCGGCGGGCTGGCCTACGGTACCCGGCCCGAGCTGGCCGCCGAGGTCACCGAGATGGCCAAGCGGCATTCCTCCGTCCCTGTCATGGTGAAGCTCTCCCCCAACGTCACCGACATCACTGAAATCGCCCGGGCGGTGGAGGACGCCGGAGCTGACGCCGTCAGTCTCATCAACACCATTCGGGGCATGGTGATCGACGTGAACACCCGCCGCCCCATTCTGAAGATGAATACCGGCGGTCTTTCCGGTCCCGCCGTTCTGCCCGTGGCGGTGCGGATGGTTTGGGAGGTCTCCAGCGCCGTCCGCGTCCCCGTGCTGGGCATGGGCGGCATCTCCTCCGGCTCCGACGCCGCCCAGATGAT
>JAQXNP010000118.1 GCA_029098065.1 Clostridiales bacterium
CGTGGCCGCCGAGGAGCGGGCCGCCAAGGCCGCCGAGGTGTGGGAGAACATCGAGGACGGCAAGCGCTACACCGGCACTGTGAAGTCCCTGACTTCCTACGGCGCCTTCGTGGACATCGGCGGGGTGGACGGCATGGTCCATATCTCCGAGCTGTCCTGGAGCCGGATCAAGCATCCCTCCGAGGTAGTGAACCCCGGTGATGAGGTGGATGTGTATGTCATTTCCTTTGACCCCGAAAAGAAGAAGATCTCTTTGGGGATGAAGGATCCCAACGAGGATCCCTGGGCCACCTTTACCGGCAAGTATAATGTCGGTGACACGGCCAATGTGCGTGTTGTCAAGCTGATGACCTTCGGTGCCTTTGCCGAGATCGTACCCGGTGTGGATGGTCTCATTCACATTTCTCAGATTGCCGATCACCGCATCGACAAGCCCGGCGATGTGCTGGCAGAGGGCGATCATGTGGACGTGAAGATCACTGACATTGACTATGACCGGAAGAAGGTTTCCCTGTCCATCCGCGCCCTGCTGGAGGAGGCTCAGCGCACCGGCAGCGATGAGGACGCTGTCGTTGCCAGCGCCGACGGGGAGAACACTGAGGTTCCTGAGAATTTCCAGTAATCCAGCGATTTCCAAAAGAATGAGAAGCGGCGCCGTTTTCAGCGGAAAACGGCGCTGCTTTTTATATTTTGCGGACTTTCTCCCACTTTTGCTTGCATCGTGTAAAAAAAGAGGATATAATATTTAACATGCAGGAAATGGAAACGGGATAAAAAGGAGGGCCTCATGTTTCACGTCGGGGATAAAATTGTTCACCCCATGCATGGCGCGGGTGTGGTAGACAGCATCGTCACCAAAAAAGTCAACGGAGTGGTTCGGGATTATTATATCATGAAACTGCCGGTGGGCGGTATGCTGGTAATGATCCCCACAGAGCATTCCGATGAGATCGGTGTACGTCCCATTATGGCTCCGGCTGAGGCTGATAAGGTGATTGACGCGATTCCTTCCATTCAGGTAGAGGCTGACCCCAATTGGAACCGGCGTTATCGGGAAAATATGCTGCGCCTCAAAAGCGGGAACCTGCTGGAGGTGGCCAAGGTCATCAAAAGCCTGATGCTTCGGGATGGGGAGAAGGGGCTGTCCACGGGGGAGCGGAAAATGCTCCATTCGGCCAAACAGATCCTCATTTCTGAAATCGTCCTCTCAGAAAGTTCCAGCTACGAGGAAGTGGAAAAACGAATCAACCGGGCATTGGCCCAATAGGATGAAAAAGGAACCGGCCCGGTTCCTTTTTTGATAGGGATTTTGATGTGGAGAGGGCAGGGTGCCATATGGTGAAATGTAACGTGTGCGGCATGGAGAATGAGCCCAATGTACGCTATTGTCAGGGCTGCGGAACCAGGATGAAGCTCCGCGGTGACTTTTTCCGCACCCTTCATTTTGACTCTCTGGCCGGTGCCGGAGCGAAAGGAAGCAGCCTTGCGCCCCTGTTTACCAGTGATTTGTTGGGGGAGGAACCCGGTGACCCGCCGGGACCCGGGGCCCGGGTAAAGCCTCTGGCCGACAGAAGCTGGTTTTGCCCGGACTGCGGCTTCCATAACGGTCCGGACAGCCTGTTTTGCCGCGGCTGCGGCCGGGATGCCTGAAGCGAATCGGCTGTACTTTTGATTTAGAATTCATAAGTTGGAATCATAAAAGCGGAAAGAAGGAGGTTCCCTGTGTTCTTGATCCGTAAATTGCTGGGAAAAAGCCTGAACAGGGCGCCGGGCTGTACGGCGGTTGTCCCCGCCGCCGGCCATTCCACACGGATGGGGGAGGATAAGATCCTGCTGCCCCTGGGGGAACAGCCGGTCCTTCTGCGCACCCTCCGGGCTCTGGAACTCTGTCCTGAGATTCAGGAAATCATTGTGGTTACCCGGGAAGATCTGATCGTGCCGGTGAGCCAGCTCTGCAGGGACAGCGGCCTGGAAAAAGTACATAAAATTGTAGTGGGAGGGGAAACCCGCTCTGCCTCGGTGCTCCGGGGAATCCGGGAGGCTGATCCGAAGGCCGGGCTGATCGCCATCCACGATGCCGCCCGGCCCCTTGTGACGGGAGAGGTCATTTCCCGGGCCATTGAGGCTGCCCGGAGCTGCGGTGCCGCCGCCCCCGCGGTGCCGGTAAAAGATACGGTGAAACGGGCCTCCAACGGTGTGGTAGAGGCCACCCTGGACCGCTCGGAACTTTTTGCCGTTCAGACACCTCAGGTTTTTGAGCACGGACTGATTCTGGGCGCCCTGGAGAAGGCCGCGGCGGATGGCGCAGTTCTCACAGATGACTGTGCCGCTGTGGAGCGGCTTGGTATGACAGTGCGGCTTACCGAGGGCTCCTATGAGAACATCAAGTTGACGACGCCGGAAGATATCCCGGCGGCTGAAGCTATTCTGGCAGGGAGGGGAGAGCTGTGAGAATCGGACACGGCTATGATGTCCACCGGCTGGTGGAGGGCAGGAAACTGATCCTGGGCGGAGCGGAGATCCCCTATGGGAAAGGACTGCTGGGCCACTCCGATGCGGATGTGCTCACCCACGCCGTTATGGACGCCCTGCTGGGTGCCTGTGCCCTGGGGGACATCGGCGGGATGTTCCCCGATCACGATCCGGCCTATGCCGGAGCGGACAGCCTCAAGCTGCTGGATGAGGTCGTCCGTCAAATTGAAATCCGCGGTTTCCGGGTAGGCAATGTGGACGCTACGATCATTGCCCAGGCGCCTAAATTGGCCTCTTTTATTCCGCAGATGAAGCGGAACCTCGCCATTCGTCTGAAAGTTGCCCCTGAGCAGGTCAACATCAAGGCGACTACAGAGGAAAAATTGGGGTTTACCGGAAGGGGAGAGGGGATTTCCGCCCATGCAGTGTGCCTTCTGGCAGAGACGGAAGGAAAATCGCCCAGCTGAAACATCAAGCCTCCGCCCGACAGGGCGGGGGTATTTTTTCGGCCCGGGACAGTGGCATGGAAAAGCGTGACGGCATACATTGAGAGCGGAGAGTGGTTTTCTCCCGGTCGGCCCACCTCTGGATGGGCGGTCTATATTGTCACCCCAGGAAAGGAACCATGTCATGCTGTATTATCTCATCGTCTGCCGCTCCCTGACCTATGCCCAGCGGACCCAGACGGCGCTGGAGCGTGCGGGTATCACCGCCCATATTCTGCGCTCCCCCAAAGTCATCGACAGTGAGGGGTGCAGTCATTCCGTAAAGGTGTCAGAGCGGAACCTTGCCCCTGCGCTGGTTACTCTGGGCAGAGCCGGACTGTCTCCCAAGCGGGTATTCATCATGGCCAGCGATGGGAGCTACAAGGAGGTCCTGCTGTAATGGTTTATCTGGACAGCGCCGCCACCACGCTGCAAAAACCCGCGGCTGTCCGGCGGGCCGTCATCCGGGCCATGAAACACTGCGCCAGCCCGGGACGAGGCGGACACGCCCCTGCCATGCGGGCTGCCGCTGCCGCTTTTGCCTGCCGGCAGGCGGCTTCTGACCTTTTTCACGTTCTTGATCCGGAAAATGTCATTTTTACGCTGAATGCAACCCATGCTCTTAACCTTGCGATCAAATCGGTGGTAAATCCGGGAGATACCGTAGTGATATCCGGCTATGAGCACAACGCCGTTACACGGCCTCTGACTGCCCTGGGCTGCCAAATCAAAGTGGCTCGGGCCCCGCTGTTTCAGCCTCAGTTGATGACGGAGGCTTTCGACCGCCTCATCACTCCGGAGGTCTCCTGTGTGGTGTGTACCCATGTCTCGAACGTGTTTGGGTATATCCTGCCGGTGGCTGACATTGCGGAACTGTGCCGGAAGAGAAATGTGCCCATGATTCTGGATGCCTCTCAGTCCGCCGGATGTCTGCCCATTCACATGGATGAACTGGGCTGCGCCTTTATCGCCATGCCCGGCCACAAGGGGCTTTACGGCCCCCAGGGCACCGGGCTGCTCCTGTGCGGGGAGGGACGGTCCGTCCGGCCTTTGATAGAGGGAGGGACCGGAAGCCTCTCCGCCCGGCAGGAAATGCCGGACTTTCTGCCAGACAGGCTGGAGGCCGGCACGCACAATGTGCCGGGCATTGCCGGGCTGTTGGAGGGGATCCGTTATGTAAGTCTTGTGGGAGAGGAGAACATCCTCCTCCATGAACAAGCTCTGATGGAGCAGGCGGCGGAGGAACTTTCCGCGGTTCCGGAGATGATGGTCTATACCGCTTTTGAGCCGGGGACCCAGGCCGGAGTGCTCTCTTTCCGCGTGAAACACATGGACTGCGAGGAAGCCGGAGAGAGACTGGGGAAGAGAGGCATTGCCGTTCGGGCGGGGCTTCACTGTGCCCCCTATGCCCACGAGACTGCCGGAACCCTGGAATGGGGGACGATTCGGGCCAGCTTTTCCGACTTTAATACGCCGGGCGATGTACGCCGTCTGGTTACAGAGGCAGCACGCCTCGCCACCTGAGAAGGGAGGGCCCCGGCCCTCCTTTTCTTGTGGAAATTGTCCTGGGCCTTGTACATTTTTTCCCGAGGTGGTATACTAAAAAAGAAAGGAGTTGGAACCATGATCCTGACTGCTGATATCGGAAATTCCACTACGACACTGGCCTTGTTCAACGGGGAGGGCAGGCTGGTGTTTCGCTCCAGTTTTTCTACCGATCCCCATGCCACCCAGGATCAGTTCGCCATCCAGCTCTTTTCTGTCTTTCAGCTTTACCAGGTGGATCTGCGTCAGGTTACCGGAGGGATCATCGCCAGTGTGGTACCGCCGGTGACGGAGGCTCTGTCCGCCGCTGTGACGCGTTTGATGGGCAAACCGCCTCTGGTGGTGGGAACTGGTATCCGCACCGGGCTCAATATACGGGCCGATCTGCACACTCAGCTGGGAGCGGATATCGTGGCCTACTGTGTCGGCGCGGTGGCCAAATATCCATCTCCTGTCATCGTGGTGGATCTGGGTACCGCCATTACTTTTTCCGTACTCCGGGGCAATGTGTACGCCGGCTGTGTCATTGCGCCCGGTGTTCGGGTGGGGCTGGAGGCCCTGTCCAAACAGGCCGCTGAACTGCCCCATATCTCTTTGGCCAAGCCCGGAAACATTTTGGGCCGAAACACCGTGGACGCCATGCGGGCCGGAGCGGTTTACGGAAACGCTTGTCTGGTGGATGGTATGATTGCCCGTCTGGAGGAAGCCACAGAGCCGGCCGTCGCCATTGTGGCCACCGGCAGCTATGTTGACGATGTGGTGCCTTACTGCCGGCGTTCCATCATCCGTGACCCCGATCTTTTGCTGGAGGGATTGTATCTGCTCTATCAGAAAAATACGGAGGGAAAGAAGTAAATCGAAGCACACAGGGCGGCGGGATGAAATTCCGCCGCTTTTTTCCGCCCCAAAGAATTTTGTTTAAACCGGCGAAAGGGAGAGCTCCTTTCCGCAATTGGAGGGCGGCGGCACGAGACGGAACAGGGTCCGATCAATCCGCCCCTGGGATGATCCGCTCGGGCCCGTGACGGCAGAAAATTAAACAGAAATCACCGGTGGGGCTTGCTTTTTGACAGGCTCCCGCCTATAATGTTTTCGATTTCAAACGCTTTGTTTTGGAGGAATCTGCTGTGAAAGAGTTATCCCGGATCGCACTGGGCGTGCGTGCGTCTACCACTATGGCAATCGACAGCCTGTTTAAGCAAATGAAAGCGGAAGGTCAGGACGTCATCGGCTTTGCCGCCGGTGAGCCTGATTTCAATACCCCGGATGATATCAAAGAGGCCGCTTTTCAGGCCATCCGGGACAATTTTACCCGCTATACTCCTGCCTCGGGCACGCTGGAGCTCAAGCAGGCGGTGTGCGACCGGATGAAGGCGGACTGCGGTCTCTGCTATGAACCCGCCCAGGTGGTGATTTCCAGCGGTGCCAAGCATCTGGTCTATCTGGCGCTCCGGGCGTTGGTGAATCCCGGAGATGAGGTCATTCTGCCGACTCCCGCCTGGGTCAGCTACTATGAGCTGATTCGGATGATGGGTGGGATTCCGGTGATGGTGCCCGCCTCTGAGGCCGAGGATTTCAAGCTCTCAGCGGAAAAACTGGAGGCGGCCATTACCGATCGGACCAAGGCCATCATCCTGAATAATCCCTCCAATCCCACTGGCATGGTATATGATGCCGGGCAGCTGAGGGCCTTGGCCGATGTATGTGTTCGCCACGATCTCTACATTGTTGCCGATGAGATCTATTACAGCCTGATCTATGATGGAAAGCCCTTTACCAGCATCGCCTCTCTGGGAGATGAGGTAAAGGAGCGGACCGTTCTGATCAACGGCGTGTCCAAATCCTACGCCATGACGGGCTGGCGGATTGGTTATGCCATGGCCCCGACGGAGATCGCCAAAGTGATGGCCAACTATGTCAGCCACTCTACCGGCTCCCCCTGCGCGGTATCGCAGAAGGCGGCTTTGGCTGCCCTCACTGCCCCGCAGGAGAGCGTGGCTGACATGCGCAAGGCCTTTGAAGCCCGGCGCAATTACATGGTGGAGCGGATGAACGCCATGGATGGTATTTCCTGCATCAAACCGGAGGGCGCTTTCTATGTAATGATGAACATTGAAAAGCTCATTGGGAGAACCATTGGCGGAACGCTGATTCAGAACGACAGCGACTTTGCCGCGGCCTTTTTGAAACAGGGGCTGGTGGCTGTAGTACCCGGAGAAGGTTTCGGCGCGCCCAACTTTGTGCGCTGGTCCTATGCTGCTTCCATGGAGAATATCAAACTGGGCATGGATCGGCTGGAAAAGTTCCTGAACAGTTAAAATGATGGGGGGCAGACGGAAACTTCCGTCTGCCCCCGGCTTTTTTTATCAAAAAAGTTGATTTTACCGGTCAGGTCTTGCCCAACCACGGGAGTCTGTGGTACAATACTTCCGTTCGTACAACGGCAGGAGAGATGCTCCGCCGTCCGGGCTTTGACCCAATTCTGATTGAAAATAAGGGGTTATGGAAAGCAATGAGTAGAAATATTTATGAGACCCCCTTGGCCTCCCGGTACGCCAGTCCCGAGATGCTGTATGTCTTTTCTCCGGACAAAAAATTCACCACCTGGCGGAAACTGTGGGTAGCGCTGGCCCGGGGCGAGATGGAGCTGGGTCTCCCGGTGACCCAGGAGCAGGTGGACGAGCTGGAAGCCCACCTGACCGACATTGACTATGATGCCGCTGCCCGGTGGGAGAAAGAGCTCCGCCACGACGTGATGGCTCATATCCACGCCTATGGTGAGCAGTGTCCCAAGGCCATGCCCATCATCCATCTGGGCGCTACCAGCTGCTACGTGGGAGACAACACGGATATCATCCTCATGCGGGAGGGTCTCCAGCTCATCCGGGACAAACTGGTCAAGGTTTTGTCCTATCTGGCTGATTTCGCTGACCGCTACAAGGCTCTGCCTACCCTGGGCTTTACCCATTTCCAGCCTGCCCAGCTGGTCACGGTGGGAAAGCGGGCCACGCTCTGGATGAACGATCTGCTCATGGATTTGGATGAGGTGGAATACCGCATCAACAGTCTGGCCCTGCTGGGTTCCAAGGGTACCACCGGGACCCAGGCCAGTTTTCTGGAACTCTTTGACGGCGACCACGAGAAGGTCAAGGAACTGGAGCGGAAAATCGCCGCCGAAATGGGCTTTGAACGAGTGGTTCCCGTCTCCGGTCAGACCTACTCCCGGAAGATGGATGCCGCGGTCCTGTCCACGCTGTCCGGAATCGCCCAGTCGGCTTCCAAGTTCGCCAATGATCTGCGTTTGCTCTGCCACCTCAAGGAAGTGGAGGAGCCCTTTGAGGCCCATCAGATCGGGTCCTCCGCCATGCCGTATAAACGCAATCCCATGCGCTGCGAGCGCATCTGCGGCCTGGCCCGGTATGTAATGGCTGACGTCACCAATCCCACCATCACTGCGGCCACGCAGTGGTTTGAGCGGACTCTGGACGATTCGGCCAATAAGCGCATCTCCGTCCCTGAGGCATTTTTGTCAGTAGATGCCATCCTGAATATTTACGCCAACGTGGCGTCCGGCCTTGTGGTGCATGAAAAGGTCATTGCCAAGCACGTGGCGGAGGAGCTGCCCTTCATGGCCACCGAGAATATCATGATGGATGCGGTGAAAAAAGGAGGGGACCGGCAGGCCATTCACGAGCGGATTCGCCAGCTCTCGCTGGAAGCGGGGCATACTATTAAAGAAGAAGGCAAACCCAATGACCTCATTGACCGCATCGCGGCCGATCCGATCTTTGGCCTTAGCCGGGAGGAGATTGAGGCTCACTTGGATGCCAGCCGGTATATCGGCCGGTGCCCGCAGCAGGTTGAGGAGTTCCTGGCACAGGATGTGGGCCCGGCGCTGAAGCGCAATTCCGAGGCGTTGAAAAGGCAAGATACGGAATTGACCGTTTGACAGATGATAAGGAGGATCGATCTATGGAATCTTTAGTTCGCCGGATCGGTGTTTTGACCAGCGGCGGAGATGCCCCGGGCATGAACGCCGCCATCCGGGCGGTGGTGCGTACCTGCAACCATCTGGGGATCGAGTGCATCGGAATCCGCAGGGGCTTTAATGGACTTATCAACGGCGATGACATGCTGCTCAATTACAGCGACGTCAGCGGCGCCACCCGTCAGGGCGGTACGATGCTCTACTCTGCCCGCAGTAAGGAATTCATGACAGAAGAGGGCATGAACAAGGCCCTCAATACCTGTAAGCTTCTGGGGCTGGACGGCATTGTGGGAATCGGCGGCGATGGCACCTTCCGGGGCCTTCACGATCTGGCTGCCCACGGGATCGCGGTTGTCGGCATTCCCGGAACCATCGACAATGATATCGCCTGTTCTTCTTACACGATCGGCTATGATACAGCCTGCAACACCGCGGTGGAATGCATCGATAAGCTCCAGGATACAATGCAGTCTCATGAGCGCTGCTCAGTTGTGGAGGTCATGGGCCATCGTGCGGGACATTTGGCTCTCTATGTGGGCCTGGCCTGCGGCGCGACCGCTGTGCTGATCCCGGAAAAGCCGGTCAACTTTGAAGAGGACGTCATTGAGCCCATCCGCCGGGCCAGACTCCGGGGACGTACTCACTATATGGTCATTGTGGCCGAGGGTGTGGGCAGCTCCTATGAAGTGGCGGACAAGATCAAAGAGGCCACCGCTCTTGATACACGAGTCACGGTGCTGGGCCACATTCAGCGGGGCGGCGCGCCCTCTGCCCGGGACAGAGTCACTGCCACCCATATGGGCTATTCCGCTGTTATGCTGCTGGCTCAGGGCAAGACCGACCGTGTGGTCTGCCTTCATGATGATCAGTATGTGGATTATGACATCAATGAAGCTCTTGGAATGAAAAAGGGCATTGATGAAGACAAATATACTGTCATGCGCACCATGATCGGCCAGCATAATAAAATCTGAAAGAGTCATCCTATTCTAACAAAATAGCAAAGGAGTTGTCTGATATGCCTCTGGTTACTTCCGCTGAAATGTTCAAGAAAGCCTATGAAGGCGGCTACGCCATCGGCGCCTTCAACGTCAACAACATGGAGATCGTACAGGGTATCACCGAGGCCGCCGCCGAGGTGAACTCTCCCATCATTCTCCAGGCCTCCGCCGGGGCCCGGAAGTATGCCAAGCCGGTCTACCTGCGCAAGCTGGTGGAGGCTGCCGTGGAGGATACGGGTCTGCCCATCGTGCTCCATCTGGATCACGGCGCCGACTTCGAGGTCTGCAAGGACTGTGTGGACAGCGGGTTCACCTCTGTCATGATCGACGCCAGTTCCAAGCCCTTTGCTGAAAATATCGCCATTACCAAGCGGGTGGTGGAGTATGCCCACGATCACGGTGTGGTGGTGGAGGCCGAACTGGGCGCTCTGGCCGGCATTGAGGACGATGTGGCCGTCTCTGCCGAGGAATCCCACTATACCCGGCCGGAAGAGGTGGAGGAGTTTGTCTCCAAGAGCGGCTGTGATTCCCTGGCTATCGCTATTGGGACCAGTCACGGCGCATACAAGTTCAAACCCGGCACCGATCCCAAGCTCCGCTTTGATATTCTGGAGGAGATTCAGAAACGTCTGCCCGGGTTCCCCATTGTACTCCACGGCGCGTCCTCTGTACCCCAGGAATTTGTCTCCATCGTCAACCAGTACGGCGGCAAGATGCCCGGCGCCATTGGCGTTCCAGAGGATCAGCTCCGCAAGGCCGCTTCCATGGCCGTGTGCAAGATCAATATTGATTCCGACCTCCGACTGGCCATGACCGCCGGTATCCGCAAGCACTTTGTGGAGTATCCCGATCACTTTGACCCCCTGCAGTATATGGGAGACGGCCGTGAGAACATCAAGGCCCTGGTCAAGCACAAGATCGTGGATGTGCTGGGCTCCAACGGAAAGGCATAAGTCCTTTTCCATTATCCCCAATAAAAACGTCCCCCCGGAGTTCTGCTCCGGGGGGACGCTTTTATCTTCCGATTTAAACGAGCTTCTTCACCGCGGCCAGCAGGCCGTCCACGCTCTCCCTGGGCGTGGCAAATGAAGTGACAAAGCGAATCGTGGTGTGGCCGGCATCCGCCTTGCCCCACACTTCGAAGGTACATACCTTCTCCAGTTCAGGCAGCAGAGCGTCCGGAACAATGGGGAAAATCTGGTTGGTGGGGGAGTCCACCAGCATAGGAATCCCCAATTCCTTCAAGCCGGTCTGAAGGGCCTGGGCCATCTCCACCGAATGGGCGGCGATCCGGAAGTACAGACCGTCCTCCAGCAGGGCCTGGAACTGGACGCCCAGCAGCCAGCCCTTGGCCAGCACAGCGCCTTCCCGCTTCTTCATGCGGAAGAAATCAGGCTGGAGGTCGGGATTCACGATGACCAGCGCCTCACCCATCATAGCGCCGTTTTTGGTACCGCCAATATAGAAGGCGTCGGTGAGGGAGGCAATGTCAGCCAGCGTCAGGTCGTTGGCACCGGAAGCCAGCGCACAGCCCAGCCGGGCTCCGTCCAGGAAAAGAAGCAGGTTGTTGGCCTTACAGCACTCAGACAGGGCGGTAAGTTCCGCCTTGGTGTAAACGCCGCCGGTCTCAGTGGCATCAGAGATGTAGACCAGCCGGGGCTTGGTTACATGCTCGTCCCGGCAGGCCTCCACCCAGGAAACAATATGGGCGGGGGTCAGTTTGCCGTCTGCCCCCACCTGGGAGGAGAGGATTTTGTGTCCGGTGGCCTCCACAGCTCCTACCTCGTGGCCGTTGATGTGTCCGGTCGAAGCGCAGATCACACTTTCCCAAGGCCGCAGGAAAGCGGCGATGGCGGTAAAGTTGGTCTGGGTACCGCCGACGAGAAACTGGACATCCGCCTGAGGCGCCTTGCATTGCTCGCGGATCAGATCGGCGCATTTGGCACAGTAGGCATCCTGTCCATAGCCGATAACGCTCTCGCCGTTGACTGCGGTCAGGGCCTCCAGAACCTTCGGATGACATCCTTCGGAATAGTCGTTGCGGAAATTGTACACGAATATCGTCTCCCAATTAGAAATTAACTTTAAATTTTGTTTCTCCATCAGCGGGCGGAGGGCTTGAAACTGTCCTTCAGGCTGACCGCCCGGTTAAAGACCAGATGACCGGGCGCGGAGTCCTTGCTGTCAGCGCAGAAGTAGCCCTGCCGCATAAACTGGAACCGATCCTCCGGTTTGGGATCGCTGAGGCCGGCCTCCACCTTGCAGTCGGTGAGAACCTCCAGAGAGTTGGGATTCAGGCAGTCGAGGAAATTTTTGTCCCCGGCATCAGGCGCTTCATCCAGGAAGAGATTGTCGTAGAGACGTACCTCGGCATCCAGAGCGGTGGCGGCATCCACCCAGTGGAGGGTGGCGCCTTTGACTTGCCGGCCGTCGGCGGGATCTCCGCGCCGACTTGCCGGATCGTATTCGGCGGCGATCTCGGTGACATTGCCCTGGTCATCGGTCTCATAGCCCACACATTTGATGAGATAGGCCCCCTTCAAACGGCACTCAGGTCCGTTGGGATAGAGACGCTTATACTTGGAGATAGGCTCCGGGAGAAAGTCTTCGGCCTCCACCCAGAGCTCCCGAGAGAAGGTGACCGTCCGGGTCCCGGCCGAAGGATTGCCGGGGATATTTTCCACCTCGAAGGTCTCGGTCTTGTCGGCGGGGTAGTTGGTGATGACCAGCTTGACCGGCCGCAGGACGGCCATGACCCGGCGGGCGGTGCGGTTCAGATCCTCCCGCAGGCAGTGTTCCAGGAAACCGAATTCCACCACCGAGGCCGCCTTGGTGACGCCGTTGCGCTCAGAGAAATCCCGGATGGCGGCGGGCGTATAGCCCCGGCGGCGCAGACCGCACAGAGTGGGCATCCGGGGATCGTCCCAGCCGGAGACTTTGCCCTCCTCCACCAGCTGGCGGAGCTTCCGCTTGGACATGACGGTGTAGTTGATGCCCAGCCGGGCGAACTCAATCTGACGGGGCTTCGAGGGCACCGGACAGTTGGCGATGACCCAGTCATAGAGGGGACGATGATCCTCAAACTCCAGGGAGCACAGGGAGTGGGTGATCCCCTCCAGCGCGTCCTCCAGAGGGTGAGCAAAGTCGTACATGGGGTAGATGCACCACTTGTTACCCTGACGGTGGTGGGGCATGTGGTTGATCCGGTAGAGCACCGGGTCCCGCATATTGAAGTTGCCGCTGGCCAGGTCGATCTTGGCCCGCAGGGTGTACTTGCCGTTGGGGAACTCGCCCGCCTTCATCCGGGCGAACAGGTCCAGAGATTCCTCGATGGGCCGGTCCCGCCAGGGGGAGCGGGCGGGGGTGTTCACATCGCCCCGGTATTCCCTGAACTCCTCCGGACTCAGCTCACAGACGTAGGCCAGACCCTTCTTGATGAGCTCTACGGCATACTCATACATCCGATCAAAGTAATCGGAAGCAAAGAAAAACCGATCGCCCCAGTCGTAACCCAGCCAGTGGATGTCCTCCTGGATGGCGTCCACGTATTCTTCATCCTCTTTGGTGGGGTTGGTGTCATCCATGCGCAGATTGCACATTCCGCCGTACTTTTCAGCGGTGCCAAAGTCAATGAAAATGGCCTTGGCATGACCGATATGGAGATAGCCGTTGGGCTCCGGAGGGAACCGGGTATGGACAGTCATACCCTCATATCGTCCGCCGGGGGCCAGGTCCTCGTCAATAAAATCGTGAATAAAATTCTGCCCCATGACTGGCTTTGTCTCTTCCGGCATGGCATACACGCTCCTTCTTCTTCAGCATAAGGTATATTCTACCCTGCAGGGGGGAAAAAAGCAATCTTTATTTCGAAAAATGAGGGATCCAGTCCGCTTCCTTAAATCCGAAGCAGACGAAATCCTCTCCCACCAGGATGGGCCGTTTTACCAGCATTCCATCGCTGGCCAGAAGGGCGTACTGCTCGTCGTCGGTCATGGCAGGCAGTTTGTCCTTCAGACCCAGGGCCTTGTACTGGAGACCGCTGGTGTTGAATAGCCTGCGCAGGGGAAGCCCGCTCAGGGCATGCCATGCGCGCAGCTCCTCCTCAGTGGGGTTTTCTGACTTGATGTCCCGGGCCTCAAAGGGGACCTCCTGATCTTCCAGCCATGCCCTGGCTTTTTTGCAGGTGGTGCATTTGGGATAAGGGACAAACAGCATATCAGTGACTCCTTTCGGTGATCAAACTTTCATTTCCATCATATTCTATCAAATCCGGCGCATTTCCACAATAGATGTTCCAGCGGATTCCGGACGAAAGGGAGATAATGTTTTATCCCATCCATTCTGCCGCGCTTCACAGACCCTGCCGGGGACCGGCGGTTTGATAAGGATCGTACCGTAGCTCCTTACAGCCGAATTCCTGAAGAGACTGGATCTTATCATCCGGTGTCCATTGAATCAGCGACATGCCTTCAAAGGCTTCCGGAGCCTCACCGGCTATGCAGCTTTTGAAATACCACTCCACCGCGGTCTGCGGACCCTGGTGGAAGAATTGTCTGATCTCCCATCGGAGAACCCTGCCCCGGGTATTCCAGTCGTTAAACCAGCGCTTGATCTCCCCGGAACCGTGGTATTCAGGTCCCCAGCATTCCGTATAGACGGCATCCGGGGCAAACAGCGTCTCAATTCCCTGGTCCGTCCCCAGGATCCACATGTCAAACCACGATTGGATGATCCTTTCCCTCTTTTCCACAGCAGACCCTCCATCCTCTATTTCGAACTGAACCTCATTGTAGCAGAGTCTGTTCTTTCCTTCAACAGAGATCAGAAGGCAGATGAGGAAGGCTGGCCCCGTCCGGGAGAGGACGCATGAAACCTGAGGTTGACAAACGAAAAGGGGTATATTATAATAACTCGACAGCAAAGATGAGGAAGAGTAATCCGATTTCCTGCCGCCCAGAGAGACCCCGTTTTGCTGAGAGGGGGAGGGCAGGGCCGGACGAATACCCCTCGGAGCCGCCGCCTGAACCGGAGACGCAGTAGGGTGGGCCGGACCGCGCCCGTTACCGCGCGGCTGTGTGTCGGCACAGCGCGAGGCCGCTTTTGTGAGGGAGCGGCGAACCAGAGGTGGTACCGCGTATTTTACGCCCTCTGTCCCAAGGGACAGGGGATTTTTTATTGTCCGGGAAAAGGAGAGACGCTTTTGTGACGGCCGAAAGAAAGGGAACGCTGTTCGTCTTTTCCGCCTCCGTTTTGTACAGCATTGGCGGACTGTGCATGAAATTGATCCCCTGGAGCGGCGTTGCGCTCAACGGCGGCCGCTGTGCCATCGCCCTGGCGATTTATGGGGTCTATCTGCTGGCTGCCCGCCACAAACCCAAGATGAACCGATGGGTGGCGCTGGGGGCGGCGGCTATTTGCGGTACAAATGTGCTGTTTGCCACGGCCAACAAAATGACCTCCGCCGCCAACGCCATCGTGCTCCAATATACCGCACCGATCTTTGTCATCCTGCTCTCCGCCGTGTTTCTGAAGAAACGGGCGGGACGGCTGGACCTCGCCGCATGCGTGGTGGTGTTTCTGGGCGTCGTGTGCTTTTTCGTGGAGAGCCTGAAAGGCGGGAACCTCATCGGCGATGGGATCGCGCTGATTTCCGGCCTGACCTATGCGGTGGTCTTTCTGCTCAATGACCTGCCTGACGGGGATCCGATTTCTTCGGTGTTTTGGGGAACCATACTGAGCGTTCTGATCGGTCTGCCTTTTATGGCCGGTCAGCCGCCGCTGGAGGGGACCTCCCTGATCAGCATGGTCGTTTTGGGCGTATTTCAAACAGGCCTTGCATACCTCTGCCTGACCATCGGTCTGAGAACTACACCCCCGGTCACGGCCAGCCTTGTTTCCGGCATTGAACCGATTCTGAATCCCGTTTTGGTGGCGGTATTCTACCATGAGAGGATAGGGCGCCTGTCCCTGATCGGCGCCGGCATTGTTGTTCTGGGGGTTTTAGGGTATCATGTTTTGAAAGAAAAGCTGGAGAAAGACGTATCAGCTGCATAAAAGGTTGTTTATGAACGATGATGAAGAAAGAAAAGGAGAATGATTGATGACGATTTATGATGAACTGAAGGCCCGGGGCCTCATCGCCCAGGTCACCGATGAAGAGGAGATCAAAGAACTCATCAACAACGGAAAAGCTACCTTCTACATTGGCTTTGACTGTACCGCCGACAGCCTCACCGCCGGTCATTTCATGGCGCTGACCCTGATGAAGCGCCTCCAGATGGCGGGGAACCGTCCCATTGCCCTGATCGGCGGCGGGACCACCATGATCGGGGATCCCTCCGGCCGCACGGATATGCGCAAAATGCTCACCAAAGAGGATATTGAGCATAACGCCGAGTGCTTCAAGCGGCAGATGGAGCGGTTTATCGATTTCGGCGAGGGCAAGGCCATGATGCTCAACAACGCCGACTGGCTGCTGAAGCTCAACTATGTGGATCTGCTTCGGGAGGTAGGCGCCTGTTTCTCGGTCAACAACATGCTGCGGGCCGAGTGTTACAAGCAGCGCATGGAGAAGGGCCTCAGTTTCCTGGAGTTCAACTATATGATCATGCAGTCCTATGACTTTTACCACATGTTCCAGACCGTGGGCTGCAACATGCAGTTCGGCGGCGATGATCAGTGGAGCAACATGCTGGGCGGCACGGAGTTGATCCGCCGCAAGCTGGGCAAGGACGCCTATGCCATGACCATCACGCTGTTGCTCAACTCCGAAGGTAAGAAGATGGGCAAGACCGCCAGCGGCGCCGTGTGGCTGGATCCCGCCAAGACCAGCCCCTTCGATTTCTATCAGTATTGGCGCACCGTGGGCGACGCGGACGTGCTCAAGTGCATCCGGATGCTCACCTTCCTGCCTCTGGAGGAGATCGACGCCATGGACAAGTGGGAGGGCAGCCAACTGAACCGGGCCAAGGAGATCCTGGCCTATGAGCTGACCAAGCTGGTTCACGGCGAAGCGGAGGCCGAAAAGGCCCAGGAGACGGCCCGCGGCCTGTTCGCCGGCGGCGGCTCCACGGAGCATATGCCGACCACCGTGCTGTGCGGCGAGCAGTTCACCGATGGGAAAATCGGCGTTTTGAACCTGCTGACGGCCTGCGGCCTGTGCGCGTCCAACGGCGAGGCCAGGCGGCTGGTGCAGCAGGGCGGCGTCACCGTGAACGACAAAAAGGCCGACGTGGCGGACGCCTTTGACAAGGACGCCTTTGCCGGCGATGGCCTGGTCATCAAAAAGGGCAAGAAGGTGTTC
>JAQXNP010000119.1 GCA_029098065.1 Clostridiales bacterium
CCTGGCCGACGTGCTGGAGCGGGCCGGATGGGATGTGTGGAAGGAATTCTACGTCAATGACTTCGGCAATCAGATCGCCAAGTTTGCCCACTCCATCTATGCCCGGTGCATGCAGCTCACCCTGGGGGAGGAGAATTACCCCTTCCCTGAGGACGGCTACCACGGGGATGACATCCGGGAGCTGGCCCGGGGCTTTCTGGCCCAGGCGGGGGAATTCCCGGGTCAGACGGATGAGGCGGCCTGGGAGGCCGCCATGGCCCGGTACGGCCTGGAGCGGAACATCCCCAAGATGAAAGCCGATCTGCTGAAGTACGGCATCGAGTACGACCAGTGGTTTTTGGAATCTGAGCTCCACAACAGCGGCTATGTGGAAGAGACCATCGGCCTGCTGACCGACCGGGGCTGGACCTATGACAAGGACGGAGCCCTGTGGCTGAGGACCTCCGGCCTCCTGCGGGAGAAATACCTGGCCGAGGGCAAGACCGAGGCGCAGGTGGAAAAGCTGGAGCTGAAGGATGATGTGCTCCGCCGGAGCAACGGCTTCTACACCTATTTCGCCGCCGATATCGCCTATCACCGCAACAAGCTGGAGAAGCGGGGCTTCGATCTGTGCATCGACGTCTGGGGCGCCGACCACCACGGCCATGTGGCCCGGCTCCAGGCGGCGCTGGACGGTCTGGGGCTGGACGGCTCTCACCGGCTGGTGGTGGTGCTGATGCAGCTGGTGAATCTTCTCCAGGACGGTCACCCGGTGCGGATGAGCAAACGCTCGGGCAAGGCCATCGCCCTCCACGACCTGCTGGACGAGGTGAGCGTGGACGCTGCCCGGTTCTTCTTTAACAGCTCCAAACCCACCAGCCCCGTGGACTTTGACCTGGATCTGGCGGTCCGGGAGGACAGCGAGAATCCGGTCTACTATGTCCAGTACGCCCACGCCCGGATCTGCTCCCTGATCCGGAAGCTGGCCCAGGAGGAGTCCCTGGCCGTGCCCGCCGCCGCGGAGGTGGACGCCGCCCTGCTCAGCAGCCCGGAGGAGCTGGCGCTGATCAAGGCCATCGCCCGCTTCCCGGATGAGATCAAGATCGCCGTCAGGGACTACGATCCCTCCCAGATCAACCGCTATCTGATTACCCTGGCGGGGGATTTCCACCGTTTCTACAACGCCCACCGCATCAAGGGCGAGGCTCCGGAACTGGCCGGGGCCCGGCTCAAGCTGGCCGATGTCACCCGCTCGGTGCTGGCCAACGGCCTGGGTCTGATTGGTGTTTCCGCTCCGGAAAAAATGTAATTTTTTTCAGAATAAAAAGTCCCAACTCTTTCGAGATGGGACTTTTTATTCATTTTTTAACAGAACAAGAATTCTTTCTTAACTTCTTATTAATTTTACCCGCAGGCCCTTGCAAATCAGGATTTCCGTGCTAAGATATGGAATCGGAATTAATAGCCTTGGCCGTTTTTCCTGGGAGGGTCTTCCATGAGTACCATACGTCTCCTTCATACCTTTCAGCAGGTGCTGTGCATCACCGTCACAGCCCTCTATTTTTACCAGGTGGTCTTTCTGGCCATCGGGCTGCTTCGCCGGAGCTGGAAGAATGACCACAAGCCCCTTCATCTGCGCCGGTACGCCGCCCTCATCTCAGCCCGCAATGAGGAGGGCGTCATCGCCCAGCTGATCGACAGCCTGAAACGCCAGAACTACCCCGCCGGCCTTTTGGACATTTACGTTGTGGCGGACAACTGCACCGATGGCACGGCCCGGGCGGCCCGGGCGGCCGGCGCCAAAGTATACCAGCGCCGCGACCCAGAAAATGTGGGGAAGGGCTACGCCCTGGATTATCTGCTTCACCGCATGTCCGCCGACGGCCTTACCCACCGCTACGCTGGCTATTTCGTCTTCGATGCCGACAATCTGGTGGATCCCAACTTTGTCTACGAGATGAACCGCACCTTCGATCAGGGCGGGCTGGACGCGATCACCTGCTACCGAAATTCCAAAAACTTCGGGCAGAACTGGATCACCGCCGGATATTCCATCTGGTTCCTCCGGGAGGCCCGCTTTGTCAACTCCGCCCGGATGACCCTGGGCACCAGCTGCGCCGTGTCGGGCACCGGATTCCTGGTCTCCGCCCGGCTCATTCAGGAAAACGGCGGCTGGCCTTACTACTTACTGACGGAAGATATCCAGTTTTCCGCTGCCTGCGCCGTATCCGGAAAACGGATCGGCTATTGCGAGGGAGCCGTCATCTATGACGAGCAGCCCGCCACTTTCCGCCAGGCCTGGGATCAGCGGATGCGCTGGTCCAAAGGCTTCTACCAGGTGGATGCCCGCTACGGGCTTTCCCTGGCAAAAGGGGTGCTGAGAGGCGGCCGCCAGGGGTTTGGATGCTACGACCTTCTGATGACCATCCTTCCCGGAGTGCTGTTCACCCTGCTGGGCGGGCTGTTAAACATCATCGTCCTCGTTTCCTGCCTGTCCTCCTCTCTCTTTGTGGCGCAATATGTGATGCGGATGACGGGAACCTTTTTGGGCGAAGCCCTCCTCAGCTATTATCTGGGCATGTTCTTCTACGGCCTGCTTACCGTGCTCAGCGAGTGGAAACACATTCGGGCCATTCCCGCTCAAAAGCTGGGATACCTGCTCACATTCCCCCTGTTCATGGCAACCTATCTCCCCATCTCCATTGCCGCTTTCTTCCGCAAGGTGGAGTGGACTCCCATTCGGCACACGCCCATTGCCGCACCGGATCCGGCGTTATAAGGAAACCGGCTCTCCCTTCAGGAGAGCCGGTTTTTTCACGGTTTCTCAGAACTTCCATCGGGCCGGAGTTCCACTGTGCGGTCGCAGAGGCCGGACAGCCCGGGATCGTGGCCGGTGAGAATCACCGGCCGCCCCAATTCCCGGATCCGGGTCAGGATCCGGACCGCCCGGGCTCCGTCCACCCCGGCGAAGGGTTCGTCCAGCAGCCAGACCTCCCCTTCTGCCGCCAGGGCCCTGGCCAGGGCCAGCCGGCGGGCCATCCCGCCGGAGAGCTCCTCCGGTAGCTTATCCGCCGATTCGCTCAGCTCCACCAGCTCCAGCCACCGGCCGGCCTCTCCCCGCCGCTCCCGGGGCAGGACGTCAGCCACCTGCTTCCAGGCCGGACGCCGGGGCAGAAGCCGGTCCTCCTGAAAAAGCAGAACCGGCCGCCCCGGGAGGGAGACCGTCCCCTCCTCCGGGATGAGAAGCCCCGCCAGTACCCGGAGCAGGGTGGTCTTCCCCACCCCCGAGGGACCGTCCAAAAAGGTCAGGCCTTCCTCCGGCAGTGAGAGGGTGTACCCCTCTAAAACCGTCTGTTTTTGATAGCGCACAGTAATATTCTGGACTTTGATCACATTTTTGCCCCCCTCCACCTCCGGAAAAGCAGACGCAGCAGCCCTTCCATGGCCAGGCTCAGGGCCACGATGACCACAGTCCAGGCGATCAGCCCCGGTGTATCCAGGTAGGCCTTGGCGGATTGAAGCCGGCTCCCCGCCGCCCATTTGGGCTGGCACAGCACTTCCGCCGCCATGCCGGACTTCCAGGCAAGGCCCAGGGCCGTCTCACATCCGGCCGCCAGGGCCGGGAGAGCGGCGGGAATATAGATCAGCCGGATCGTCTTCCACCGGCTGAAGCGATAGGCCGAGGCCATTTCCAGCAGCAGCGGGTCGGCGGAGGCCAGGCCCTGCCGGGCGGCGCGCCACACCACCGGAAGGGCCATCAGGGCGGATACCGCTGCCGGCACTTTTGTGTTCGGCAGGCTGAAAAACAGGAGCAGGATGAAGGAGACCACAGGCACCGTCCGCACCGCCCGGAGCGCGGGAGAAAACAGCCGGTCCGCCCAGACCGAGGCGGCTGTGGCCGCCGCCAGCACCACGCCCCCCGCCGTCCCCATCAGGAACCCCGCCAGCACCCGCAGCAGGCTGGTGAGCGCGGAGCGCCAGAAATCAGAGGTCACCACCAGAGCGCAGAGAGAACGGCCCACCGCCGCCGGAGCGGGAAGGATCAGCTCCTTCCCCACCACGGCGGCGGCGATGGCCCATAGCGCCAGCCAAAAGGCCAGCGGAACAATAACTTTCAGGAATTTATCCTTCATAAATCATGATTCGTAATCATAATAGAACGCCCCGTCGGGGATCGATCCGCCGATGGAGGCGGGATCGGCACGGAAGAGCACCTGATAATATCCCTGGATATTGTCGATCATATCACCTCCGGTGATAAAGCACAGGTTGGCGTCGGGAAGCGCCCGCTTGGCGACAGCGGCTTTGGGCACGATGCCGTAGGTCTCGGCCAGAGCGGCGGCGTCATCCAGGTTGTCCTCACTGCTCATATAGGAAATGGATTCCCGATACTCCTCCAGGAAGGTATTGACCGCCTCCGGATGCTCCTGGGCAAAGGCGGTCCGGACCACCACACAGCCCATGGTAAGGGCGCCGTCGGCCCCGGACTCCTCCCAAGCCTCGGTCAGGTCCACAGCCGTCCGCACATCGGAATTCTGCATCAGGACGCTGGTGGCGGCGGGGACAGGCAGCATGCAAAGATCGATCTCGCCGGAGGCCATGAGCGTCGTGACCTCATCGCTGGTGGACTTCCACTCGATGGTCACATCGTCAGCGGAAACTCCATTCTGCTCCAGCAGATAGTTGAGCACATATTCCGGGTTGGCCCCCTGGCCATAGGCGCAGATGGTTTTCCCCGCCAGATCGGCCAGAGAATTCACCGTGTCGCCGTTCTCCAGAATATAGAGAACGCCCAGTGTGTTGAGGGCCATCAGCTGCACGCCGCCGTCCAGCTTGTGGTAAAGGGTGGAGGCCAGGTTGGTGGGCAGAGCGGCAATGTCAATGGGGTCCTCCTCCCGGGACAGGCCGGCAACCGCCTCGGTGGGATCGGCCAGGACCGTAAAGGTATAGTCATTCACCGTTTCGCCGTTGGCAGCCTCGTCCATCAGTTTGGCCGCGCCCAGGCCGGTGGGGCCCTTCAACATGGACACATTGACATGCTCTCCCTTGAAAACAGGAGCGGGAGTTGCCTCCTCAGTGGGGGCGGGAGTGGCCTCGGGGGTAGGGGTGGCTTCCGCCTCTTTGGGGGAGCAGGCCGCCAGCAAGGTCAGACCCAGCGTCAGGGCCAGAAGTTTCTTCATTTTATCACGCATAGCGGTTCATCCTTTCTGGATATAGCTGACACAAAGTTTACTAAACTCATGGGTTTTTGTCAAGGGCCTGTGGCAGTTTTCTATGGGCCGCATAGGATGGTGCGACAGGAAAGGAGGAATTCTTTATGGCGAGGTGCGACAGCCGCACGACTTATCGCTCCGCCCAGCAGGCGCATGCCAAGGTACTCTCCGCCCAGCGGTCGCTGGAAGCGGAGACGGAGGAGCCCATGCGCCGCTATGTGTTCCCCATCGAACCGCCCGCCCCGGCGGCCCGCGGTACCGGGGAAGCGGAGGACTCCGGCGCGGCCATGGGCAAGATCCTGGAACAGCTCCAATGCCAGAACCAGCTTCTGGTGGATCTGCTGGGAGCGGTCAATTCTCTCACCGCGGCTCTGCTGTGTCATAAGCCGTCGTAGTTTGTAACGATTTTCTTATTTTTCCGTTCCCTCCCTTGTGCCCCTCCGGCAAACGGGCTATACTGAGTGTACTTACGTGATCTTAAAGAGAAGGGAGCGCCCCTCTGTTGGCATCCATGCACAAGAAAAAACGCAGGCGGGCCGGAGGGTTCGGCCGGGGGCTCTATCGGGCGGCGGTGATCCTCTCCGCGATCATCGTGGCCCTGTGGTGCGGCTGGAAGCTCCTGACCAGAGCCCCGGACGCCGCGGAACCGCCCCCTCCGGCGGCCGCCCCCGATTCCTCCGGCGCCGGAGGAGAAATGACAAGCACCCTCGCCCGAAAAGAGAAGACCTGGACTTTTCTGCTGGCGGCGGAGGACCAGGTCAGCGGCAGCACCGACACCATCATGGTATGCACCTATGACACGGTCAACCAGAAAATCGGGCTGGTCTCCATTCCCCGTGATACTCTGGTGGACCGGCCGGGCTGGAGGTACCATAAAATCAACGCCGCCTATCCAAACGGCAATCTGGCCTCGCCTCCTGACGGCGGAATCAGTGAACTGAAAGACGCGGTGAGCGAGGTATTGGGCATCCCCATTGACCATTATATCCTGGCGGACACAAAAATCTTCGTGGAGATCGTGGACGCCGTGGGGGGCGTGGACTTTGACGTGCCCGTCCATATGAGCTATGACGCCCCCGATCAGGACCTGCATATCCACTTCGAGCCCGGAATGCAGCACCTCACCGGCCAGCAGGCCCTGGAGGTGGTCCGCTGCCGGAAGAATTCCGACGGATCCGGATCGTACCCTCACAATATTTATGACGCCTACCCGGACGCCGACATCGGCCGCACCCGGACCCAGCAGGAAATGGTAAAGGCCATTGCGAAAAAGGTCCTCTCCAAGCCCCAGAAGGCAGGCAGCTACATCGAGATCTTCTCCCAATATGTGAAGACCGATCTCTCCCTGGCCAACCTTCTCTGGTTTGTGGAGCCCGCCCTGGGGTTCGATTTCTCCGGCCTGACCACCGCCACCCTCCCCGGAGACGGCTCCGCCCGCTATGAGGGAACCAGCTCCTGCTACGCCCTGGATGTGGAGGGCAGCCTGGAGATCATCAACGCCTGCCTCAATCCCTATACCACTCCTGTGACCGAGGACATGGTCCGAATGGTCCAGGGACAGTGAACCGGGACCGCCTGAAAGCAGAGCTTTCAGGCGGTCCCGGTTTGTTCATCCCAGCAGATCGGGCCCCGGCAGGTTCATCTGCCGCTTCCTGGCCGAGGAATAGTCCAGCTTCTCCGACAGCCGTTCCCGGTCGCCGGAGGCGATGGCGTCCCGGTAGGACTGGAGGTTGCCGATGAGCGTGTCCAGACACTTGGTCAGGGCCGGAGCGTTCAGCGAAAAGAGCTGGGTCCAGAGCCCGACATCCAGCGCCGCCACACGGGTGCAGCCGCGGAAGGAGCTCCCCTCATAGCCCTTGCAGGTGAAGAGATTCGGGTCGTCGCACACCGATACGGCAATGATGTGCATCATCTGGCTGGTGTAGGCCAGGATGGCATCATGCTCCGCCGGGGTGGTCTTGACCACATCCTGACAGCCGATATGCGCCGCCAGCCGCTCCATCAGCGCCACGTGCTCCGCCGTGCTGTTCTCCCGGGGTGTGAGGATCAGATGGGAGTCCCGGAACATCCCGGCGAAGGCGTGTTCCACGCCGGAGAACTCGGTGCCCGCCATGGGGTGGCATCCAATGAAGTCCACCCCGTCGGGGAGGCATTCCGCTCCCGCCATGACAGCCGACTTGATGCCGCATACATCCGTGACCAGGCAGCCGGGCTTGAACTCGTTTTTATGGTGCTCCATAAAATCCAGGATGCCCTGGGGGTGGAGGGCCAGCATCACCACATCGGCTCCCTCCACCGCCCCGGCGGCGTCCTCCGTGACCACATCGCCCACTCCGTGCTCCCGGGCAAATCGGAGGGTGGGCTGGGACACATCCACGCCCACGATCTGAAAGTCCTCGAAGCCCTTGAGGGCCAGGGCCATGGATCCGCCGATGAGGCCCAGGCCGGCGATGACGAATTTGCGCATTACAGCTCTCTCCCCACACAGGCGGCGATCTGCCGAGCCTTCCCCATCAGATCCTTGAACTGATCGGGGGTGATGGACTGCTGGCCGTCGCAGAGCGCATGGATGGGATCGTTGTGGACCTCGATAATGAGTCCGTCGGCCCCGGCCGCGATGGCTGCCAGGCTCAGCCGCTCCACCATCCAAGCCTGGCCGCTGGCGTGGGAGGGATCCACCACCACGGGCAGGTGGGACTGCTGCTTCACCGCCAGCACGGCGGACAGATCCAGGGTGTTGCGGGTGAAGCTCTCAAAGGTGCGTACCCCCCGCTCGCAGAGGATCACATTTTCGTTGCCCCCGGCCAGAATGTACTCGGCGGACATGAGCCACTCCTCGATGGTGGCGGAGAGGCCCCGCTTCAGCAGGATGGGCTTGTTGATCTTGCCCAGACGCTTGAGCAGATCAAAGTTCTGCATATTGCGGGCGCCCACCTGGATCACATCCACATGCTCCACAAAGTAGTCGATGTCATCCGTGGACATCAGCTCCGTGACCACGGGCAGGCCGGTGGCCATCCGGGCCTTTTCCAGCAGATCCAGCCCGGTGTAGCCCAGGCCCTGGAAGGAATAGGGGGAAGTCCGCGGCTTGAAGGCGCCGCCCCGGAGGGCGCAGGCCCCGTCCTCCTTTACCGACCGGGCAATCCCGGTGATCTGCTCCTCGCTCTCCACCGAACAGGGGCCGGCGAAAACGGCCAGCTTCCTGCCGCCCACCTTCACGCCGGGCGCGATCTCCACCACGGAGTCATCGGGGTGGTACTTCCGGTTGGCCTTCTTATAGGGTTCGCTGACCCGCATGACCCGCTCCACACCGGGCAGGGCCTGCATCTTCTCAATATCGATCCCGGCGGCATTTCCCTCAGCGCCCAGGATGGTGGTCTCCGAACCATGGGAGATCATGACGTTGACTCCGCCCCGCTCCATCTCCTTGATGGCATTGTTGATCTGTTCCTCGGTGTAGCCCGGCTTCATAATGACGACCATAACATATCTCTCCTTTTTTCATTTGAAAACAAAAACGCGGCGGCCCAAATCGGGCTGCCGCGTCAGATTGGATTGACGGTAAGTCCGGTTATGGGCATCACAAAAGACCGCTATTAAAATAGCGGTAATAAAAGTAATACCCATGTCCGCGGCTGAACATCATCAAGCACACCTGCTTTCTGGGCCATACTTTAGCACTTTTAGGCGTTAAAGTCAAGGACTTTTTTTCTTGCAATTGCCGAGAAATATGCTATGATTATATATCATACTAAAAAGGCGGGATTTCTGTATGAAAATTTCCACCAAGGGCCGCTATGCCCTTCGGCTGATGCTGGACATCGCCATTCAGGGCCCGGGCCAGCCCGTCCCGCTCCGGGATGTGGCCCAGCGGCAGGGCATTTCCGACAAATATCTGGAGCAGATCGTCACCCAGCTCAGCCGTGCCGGCCTGGTCCGCAGCGTCCGGGGCGCGGGGGGCGGTTATCTGCTGACCCGAAAGCCGGAACAATATACGGTTGGCGAGATCCTGCGGGCTCTGGAAGGCAGTCTGGCACCGGTGGCCTGCGCCGAGGAGGGCTGTACCTGTGAACACATTGACCAGTGCGTCACGGTGGAGGTGTGGACCCAGATCCGGGAGGCGGTAAACAGCGTAGTGGACGGTATCACTCTGGCCGATCTGGTAAAACGGTACCATGAAAAGTGCCGGGGACAGGACACTTGAAAAAGCGGGCCGGCGATCCAGCCCGCTTTTCCCTTGGCAGTCCCCTCCGGCCATCGGCGCCCGATCTGTCCGGACCTTTTCCGCCGCATCTGAGACAGCTCCCTACCCAAAGCAGACCCGCACTGCCCAGGCCGCTGCCAGAAACGCGGCCACATCGGCACAGAGGGCGGCCGGAACGGCATAGCGGGTCTTGTTCACGCCCGCCGCGCCGAAGTAGACGGCAACGGTGTAAAAGGTCGTTTCCGTGGAGCCCAGCATCACGGCGGCGGTCCGTCCTATGACCGAGTCCGGCCCATAGGTGGAGATCAGCTCCGCCCCCACTCCCAAAGCGGCGTTTCCGCTCACCGGCCGCACCATCAGAAGGCCCACCGTCTCCGGGGGGACGCCCAGCCGGGTGAGGACGGGCGCCAGGGACTGCCCCATGACTTCCAGCACGCCGGAGGCCCGCAGCATATACACCGCCGTCATCAGCCCCACCATGGCGGGGACGATCTTGATGAGGACGCCCAGCCCCTCCCCCGCTCCCTGGACCAGCGCGTCGTATACATCCACCCGCCGGGCCATCCCCCACACCGCCACGAAGGCGATGGTCAGCGGCACCACCATGTTAAAGAGCAGTTCCAGATTCATTTTTTCCACACCCTCGAAAAGAGTTTGGCCGCCAGGATCCCCACCGACACTGAGATGGCTGAGGCCAGCCACACCGCCGGCAGGATATCAAACGGGGTCCTGCATCCCGCCGCCAGCCGCACGCTGGCCACCGTAGTGGGGATCAGCTGGATGGAGGCCGTGTTGCAAACCACCAGCATGCACATGCTGTCCGACGCCACCCCCGGCGTCCGTTTGGCCATTCGCTGGGCCGCTCGGATGCCCAGCGGCGTGGCGGCGTTGCCAAGCCCCAGCAGATTGGCCGATACATTGGCGGAGATGGCGTCCATGGTCTCCCGGTCTCCCTTGAAATCAGGGTAAAGCCGGCACAGCACCGGCCGCAGCAGCCGGGAGAGCCGGTCGGCCAGGCCCGACCGCTTCATGACCTCCATGACCCCCATCCACAGGCACAGGATTCCCGCCATGGTCAGGCACAGCTGGACCGCTGCCGCCGCACCCTCCACCGCGGCGGCGGCCACCGCAGGGCCGTTCCCCGCCAGCAGCCCCCACACCACCGAAACCACTACCATACCGGTCCAGATGACGGACATCGCCATACGCCCCACTCCCTTCTTGTCCCTCTACCCTATGCGGATGGAACGAGCGCTATTCCACCCCCTTTTTTCGACAGTTTTCCTCATTATGGAAAATTTTTATTCTTCTTTCCATAAAAACCAACCAGTTTTTGGTTGACAAAGTTATACATTATGTTATAATCCAGTCGTGAAACATCTGGAACCAAAAGACAGATTGAAGAAAGGGAGTCACACTATGAAATCGACTGGCATCGTGAGAAAAGTGGATGAACTGGGCCGGATCGTCCTTCCCATTGAGCTTCGCCGCACCCTGGATATCGAAGAAAAGGATTCCATGGAGATCTATGTGGATGGATCCTCCATCGTCCTGCGCAAGTACCAGCCTTCCTGCGTGTTTTGCGATGACGCCGCTGACGTGGTGTCCTTCAAGGGTAAAATGGTCTGCAAGAACTGCCTGAAGGCCCTCGTTGAACTTTGAAGTGAACGAAAAAGGTCCGGACGCTTTGACAGCTGTCCGGGCCTTTTTGTTTTGTTACAGAACATTACAAATAGTAATTAAATTCGCCTGATTTCGAGCCGGTTCGTCCCCCATCTTCCTGTTCACCGGATAAACCGCTTTTGTTCAGTCAGTGAACTTTCTCCGGGCGTCCGTTTCATCTTCTGATCCGCCGGACAGCGCGGCGGAATAGAGGGCGTTCCGGGACAGCCCCAGCTCTTTGGCCGCCTGTTTCGCCGCGTCCTTCAGGGAGAGTCCCTCCCCCCGCAGCTGTGCTACCCGGGCCAGTCCGGCCTCCTCCGTGACCGCGGGACGCTCCTCCTCCGGCGCTCCCTCCACCACCAGGACAAACTCTCCCCGGGGCGCCTCCGTCTGAAACCGCTCCGCCGCTTCCCCCAGGGTGGTGCGGATGATCTCCTCGTGGAGCTTGGTCAGCTCCCGGCAGAGGGCCGCTCTCCGCGTTCCGCCGAAATTTTCCGCCAGATCCCCGAGGGTGACGGCGAGCTTGTGGGGCGCCTCGTAGAAAATCATGGTCCGCCGTTCGCCCCTCAGCTCCTGCAGCCGGGCGCGGCGGTTTTTCCTGTTCATGGGCAGAAATCCCTCGAAGGTAAACCGGGCCGTGGGCAGCCCCGATGCCGACAGGGCTGTGACCAGGGCGCAAGGTCCGGGAATGGCTGTCACGGTCACCCCATTCTGCGCGCACAGAGCCACCAGGTCCTCCCCGGGATCGCTGACGGCGGGGGTGCCCGCGTCGGTGACCAGCGCTCCGTTTTCCCCCGCCAGCAGACGGGACAGCACCTGCCGGCCCGCCTCCTCCGTGTTGTGACGGTAGTAGCTCATCAGCGGCTTCTTCAGCCCCAGATGATTGAGGAGCTTCAGCGTCACCCGGGTGTCCTCCGCGGCGATAAAGTCCACTTCCTCCAGCGTTTCCGCCATCCGGCGGGAGATATCCCCCAGGTTTCCGATGGGGGTGGGCACCAGATATAATATTCCGGCCACGGCTCACGCCTCCTCTTCTAAAAACCGGACAGGCAGGACAGAAAGGCCCGGCCGTCCTCCTTTGATCCCCTCCGCCAGCACGGCGCAGGGCGGGGTGTCCCGGCGGTGCTGCACCAGCTGGAGCCGCTTGGGCTCCACGCCCTTCCCTGCCATGGCCGCCAGCAGCTCCGGCAGCCGGGCCGGGTCGTAAACCACCGCCAACCGTCCTTTGCTCCGCAGGGCGCCCGCCGCCGCCCCGCACAGCTCGGGCAGCGTGCA
>JAQXNP010000120.1 GCA_029098065.1 Clostridiales bacterium
CAGCTCATCCCCCTGAGCGAAGCATTCTGCCAGCTGCCGGGCGGCGGCCCGGACTTCTCCGGTGTCCGAGACCCCCTCCAGCCGGTCCACCGCCCGGCCGATGAGGCCTTCGCATTCGGCGGCGGCCCGCCGGAGCTCTTCCGGGAGCCGGTCCGGAAAGCGGCGGGCCAGACAGGCCTCCGCCTCTCCGGGGGTCACGGGGGACAGAGCGATGGCCTCGCACCGGGAACGGATGGTGGGCAGCAGGGCCGCCGGATTGTCGGTGAGCAGCAGAAAGGCGGCGTAGGCCGGGCCCTCTTCCAGCAGCTTCAGCAGGGCGTTCTGGGCGGGGCCGTTCATGGTCTGGGCATTGCAGATGAGATAGACCTTCCGGGGGGCCTCGTTGGGCCGGATGTAGGCATCGGCACGGATCTGCCGGCTCTGGGCCACGGTGAGATCCTTCCCGTCGGCTCCCACGGTGATGACGTCCGGGTGGATCCCGGCCATGGCCTTTTTACAGCCGGGGCAGGTGCCGCAGGGCACCTCGACCGGGCCGGTGCAGACCAGGGCGGCGGCCAGCAGACGGGCCAGGGTGCGCTTTCCCGACCCCGCGGGGCCGCTGATGAGATAGGCGTGGGACAGCCCCCGCCCGGCGGCCTGGGCAGAGAGCTGGCGCTTCAGGGCGGCGTTGCCCGCCAGGTCGTCCAGACGCATCTCTTACACCCGTTCGAAGCGCTCGATATCCACCACGAAAATGGTGGCGCCTCCGACTGTGACCTCCACAGGCATAGAGGGGTAATAGCCATAGCTCATCTCGGTGGTGGTGGGGATCACCTGTCTGCGGGAGTGGGACTGTTCCTTGATAATGTCAATGACCTCCTGGACCTTTTCCTCATCCACGCCCACCAGAATGGTGACGTTTCCCGACATGAGAAAGCCGCCTGTGGTGGAGAGCTTGGTGGAAGAAAACCCCTGTTTGGTCAGATTCTGAGTGACGGCTCCGGCGTCGTCCCGGTTGATGATGGCAAGGATGAGCTTCATGCGGTATCCCTCCTGAGCCGGCGGACACACAACCGCCGGGATCTATGTCTTATGCTGTATTATACCCCAACGGGGCGGAGAAGGCCACAACTTTTTTCGGCGCTGTCCGCCCCCGGCGGCCCCATGCAGGACAATGGATCCGGCCCTCCGGAGGAGTCTTTTCCAGTGCCCCGCGTCCCCGGCGGAAGCGGGAGAAGCTGCGGCTCAGTTCTCCTCGTCGAGCTTGAGGACGGCCATAAAGGCCTCGGTGGGAATCTGTACCGTCCCCAGGCTCCGCATCTTCTTTTTGCCCTCTTTCTGCTTTTCCAGCAGTTTCTTTTTCCGGGTGATGTCGCCGCCGTAGCACTTGGCCAGTACGTCTTTCCGCAGGGCCTTGATGGTCTCCCGGGCGATGATCTTGCCCCCGATGGCCGCCTGGATGGGCACCTCGAAGAGCTGGCGGGGGATGTTTTCCTTCAGCTTCTCGCACAGCCTCCGGGCCCGGGGATAGGCCTTGTCCCTGTGGGCGATGAAACTCAGGGCGTCCACCTGGTCGCCGTTGAGGAGCACGTCTACCTTCACCAGCTCGCTGGGGCGGTACTCGCTCATCTCATAGTCCAGGGAGGCGTAGCCCTTGGTCCGGGCCTTCAGAATGTCAAAGAAGTCGTAGATGATCTCCCCCAGGGGCATGGAGTAGTGGAGCTCCACCAGATAGGAGTCCAGATACTGCATGTCCTTGAACTCACCCCGCCGGGCCTGGCACAGAGGCATGATGTTGCCCACATAGTCCGGCGGAGAGATGATGGAGACCTTGGCATAGGGCTCCTCCGCCAGCTGGATGGAGCCCACGTCGGGGTAGTTGTGGGGATTGTCCACCATGACCACGGTGCCGTCGGTCTTGGTGATGCGGTAGATGACCGAGGGCAGGGTGGTGATGAGGTCCAGGTCGAACTCCCGCTCCAGCCGCTCCTGGATGATCTCCATGTGGAGCATCCCCAAAAAGCCGCAGCGGAAGCCGAAGCCCAAAGCGGCGGAGGACTCGGGCTCGAAGGAGAGGGAGGCGTCGTTGAGCTGGAGCTTTTCCAAAGCGTCCCGCAGGTCGGGGAACTTGGAGCCGTCCTCGGTATAGATGCCGCAGTAGACCATGGCCTGGGCGGGCCGGTAGCCGGGCAGGGCCTCTCCGGCGGGATTCTCCGCCCCGGTGACGGTGTCGCCCACCCGGGTGTCCTTCACGTTCTTGATGGAGGCGGTGAGGTAGCCCACCTCGCCCGCAATGAGCTCCTGGCAGGGCTCCATTCCCAGGGGGAGGAGGTGGCCGCACTCGATGATCTCATACTCGGCGCCGGAGGCCATCATCCGGACCTTCATGCCCTTTTTGACGGTGCCCTCCACCACCCGGAAGTAGACGATGACCCCCCGGTACGCGTCATACTGGCTGTCGAAGATGAGGGCCTTCAGGGGGGCCTTCGGATCGCCGGTGGGGGCGGGGATGTTCTGAACGATATCCTCCAGCACGGCGGGGATGTTGATGCCCATTTTGGCGGAGATCTCAGGGGCGTCCATGGCCGGGATGGCCAGAATGTCCTCGATCTCCTGCTTGACCCGCTGGGGTTCGGCGGCGGGCAGGTCGATCTTGTTCACCACCGGGCGGATCTCCAGGTCGTGCTCCATGGCCAGGTAGGTGTTGGCCAGAGTCTGGGCCTCGATGCCCTGGGCGGCGTCCACCACCAATACGGCCCCCTCGCAGGCGGCCAGGGAGCGGGAGACCTCATAGTTGAAGTCCACGTGGCCCGGGGTGTCGATGAGGTTGAGCTCATAGGTCTCGCCGTCCTGGGCCTTGTAGTTGAGCCG
>JAQXNP010000121.1 GCA_029098065.1 Clostridiales bacterium
GTTCAGAGCGCTGCCGCACGGTGGAAAGGCGGGGAACACAGTATTCCGCCTGCTCAATGCCGTCATAGCCCATGACCGAGACATCTTCGGGCACCCTCAGTCCCCGGTCATGGAGGGCCCGCATGGCCCCAAGCGCCATCACGTCAGACATCGCGAAAATAGCGGTCAGATCGGGGCAGCGGTCCATCAGGACATTGGCCCCATCGTAGCCGCCCTTCATGGAAAAACGGGTGGCGACAAACTGGCGTTTCTCGTCAAAGGAGATCCCATCCCCCATAAAGCCCCGGCGGCAGCCGAGAAGCCGGAGCTGGCTGGTGTTGGCCCCCATTTGGCCGCAGCTCTCGCAGGGGTGACCGCCGATGACGCCGATGCGCCGGTGGCCCGCCGCGGTCAGGCGCCGGATGGCCTGGGCCGCCCCCTCCGCGTCATCGGTGGAGACGCTGGAGAGGTTTTTGAAATCCATGGTGTCCGCCCGGGTGGTCACCAGGACGCAGGGGCACTTGACGTGTTCGAACCCACGCTCGAAATTGTTCTGATTCCCGCCCAGGAACAGGATGCCCAGCGGCTTGAACTCCCTGCAGACCCGGATAGCCTGTTCCACCTCGTTGTCATCCTCATCCAGGTAGTAGACGGCCGCGGCGCGTTCTTCCGCCTTGATGAGGCTCTGCATCTCCTCCAGGATCCCGGCGAAAAGGAGGTTCCGGGCGCCCTTGACAATCACGGCGATTCCGCTGCCGCCCCGCTGTTTCAGGTGCCGGGCATTGTCATTGGGCCGGAATCCGGTCTCTTCCACCACGGCCAGAATCCTGGCCCGGGCCTCATCGCTGACATCCGGATGCCCGTTCAGAACCCGGGACACCGTACCTACAGCATAGCCTGACTGCCGGGCAATATCCTTGATGGTCACAGGGGATTCCCCCTTCTCAGCCCTTGACGGCGCCGGCCGCCACGCCCTTGATGATATGCTTCTGACCGGCCAGGTAAACAATGATGATGGGGATGATATTCAACATGATAGAAGCCATCATCGGCCCCATCTCCACCTTGCCGAAGCTCCCCCGGAAATATTGGATGAGGATGGGGATGGTCATATAGCCTTTGGTCCGGTCCAGCACCAGATAGGGCAGCAGGTAGTCGTTCCACAGCCACATGGTCTCCAGAATCCCCACCGAGATCAGCGTGGGCTTCAGAATCGGCAGCACCACCAGGAAAAATGTCTGGATGGGCGTGCAGCCGTCGATCAGGGCGGCCTCCTCAATTTCCATGGGGACCGACTTCATAAAGCCGCAGAACATGAACACCGCCAGTCCCGCGCCAAACCCCAGATAAATGATGCAGATCGTGTAGGGGCTGTTGAGGTGCAGCCGGTCCGCCGTGGCGGACAGCGTGAACATCACCATCTGGAAGGGGACCACCATGGAAAAAACGAAGAGGAAATAGAGCGCTTTGCTGTACCAGCGGTTCACCCGGGTAATGAACCAGGCGCACATGGAACAGCAGAGCAGAATCAGCACCACCGAGGTGATACTGATGACCAGACTGTACCAGAACGCGGTGAGGAAGCCCTTGGAAGCCACGGCGTCCACATAGTTCTGCAATCCCGCGAAGCTCTCCGCGTTCGGCAGCTCAAACGCAGTGCCGGTGGTGATGGAGGTCTCCTTCTTCAGTGAGTTGAAGAAGATCATAAACACAGGGTAGATCCAGGCCAGAGACAGCACGCCCAGGACCACAGTCAGCACCCGGTTCGTCATTCGATTGGTCTTTCCCATTACTGCTGCACCTCCTTGGAACGGGTCGCCTTCAGCTGGATGAGGCCAATGGCCACCACCAGGATACAGAAAATAACCGCCTTGGCCTGCCCATAGCCCTTCCACTGGGCTCCGGAGCGGCCGTAGAACGTCTGGTAGATATTCAGAGCCAGCGTCTCGGTCTTGTGGGCGGGATCGCCGCCGGTGAGGGCCAGATTCTGGTCAAACAGCTTGAACCCATTGGTCAGGCTCAGGAACAGGCAGATCGTGATGGACGGCATCAGGTTGGGCAGCTTGATCTTCCAGAAAATCTGCCATTCGGTGGCGCCGTCAATCCGGGCCGCCTCCAGATAGTCATTGGGAATGGACTGGAGCCCGGCGATATAAATGATCATCATATAGCCGATCTGCTGCCAGCACATGAGAATGATGAGGCCCCAGAAGCCGTAGGGGGCGTGCAGGGCCATCAGGGGTTTGCCCAGCAGCGTGAGCACGCAGTTGATCAGAATGTTCCAGATATATCCCAGCACAATGCCGCCGATGAGGTTCGGCATGAAGAAGACCGACCGGAACAGATTGGTCCCCTTGATCTCACGGGTCAGCGCCAGAGCGATGGCCAGCGCCGCCAGGTTGATGCACAAAGTGGACAGCACAGTGAACAGGGCGGTGAATCCAAAGGCGTGCAGGAACTCCGGCTCCTGCAGGGCGTAAATATAGTTTTTCAGGCCGTTGAAGCTGGCGTTGTCAATGGTAATGAACCGGCAGAAGGACAGATAAAGTCCCTGCAGGAACGGCCAGACAAATCCGATCAGGAAGGCCGCCAGCGTGGGAAGGACGAATACCGGCCAATAGCGTTTGATGGCTTTTTCCACAATATCACTCCTAAAACATGGTCAGCCTCCCGGGGGAGGCCCTTTCAGGCCCTGACCGGCTTTCCGAAGCAGACAGGAAAACGGGGCAGGCGGTAAAGCCCACCCCGTTCCGATGCGCACGGTGTGATCTCAGCCGTTCAGCGCGGCGTACTCACTGGCCCAGCCATCCACGAACTTGGTGACCACGTCGTCCCAAGTGCCGGTGCCCGCGGCGTAAGCGGTCAGAGCGGTACCCAACTCGTTCTTCCAGTTCTCAGAAGGCATGGTGGTGAAGTTCCAGGAAACGGGAATCTTGCCCTCAGCGGTGTAGGCCGCGTCCTGCTTGACGAACAGGTTGGGGGACTCCTGCGCAGCCTTGAAGGGGATTACAAAGCCCATGTCTTCCGCCATGGCTTTGGTGCCCTCCTCAGAGGTGACACACCAGTTCATGAAGTCCAGGGTAGCCTGGATATCCTCTTCCTTGGCGTTCTTGTTGACACACCAGTAGTTCTCCGTACCGGTGCACAGGCCCTGGTTGGCCTCGTCGCCGGCGCCGATATAAATGGGGATCATGGCCAGGTCGTCATCCGTAAACTTGCCGTCGCCCACCAGGTTGCCGTACTCCCAGGAGCCGTTCTGATAGAACACGGCCTCACCGGCCAGGAACTCGTTGCGGGAGTCGTCGCCGGTCTTGCTGGACAGGACTGCGGGATCACAGGTGGAATTGTTAATGTACAGGTCAAAGATGGCCTTGTAATTGTCCAGGTAGGTCCCTTCGATGGCATCGGTGCTGCTGATGCCCTTGTCCTGATACTCAAAGTAGATGGGCAGGTTGGCCAGATGGGTCTTGAAACGCCAGTCGGAAGTGCCTTCCATACCGGCGGAGGTGAAAGCGGCGAAGCCCAGCTCATCCTTGCGGGCGGTGATGCTCTCGGCAACGTCCTTCAGATTTTTAAAGGACTTGTTGTCATCCACGGAGTAACCGGCCTGGGCCAGCAGGGTCTTGTTGACGATGATGCCGTAGGACTCGATCACGTAGGCGATTCCATCCACAGCGTCGCCGTCCTTCAGGGCATAGGCGTCGGAAGTCAGCTGGCCCAGAACGTCACTCCCCGTCAGATCCAAGCAGTAATCCTTCCAGTTGGCCAGACCCACAGGGCCATTGACCTGGAACAGCGTGGGGGGAGTGCTCTTGGCGATCTCGCTCATCAGGGTCTGCTCATAGGTGCCGGCGGCGGCGGTGACCACGGTGACGGGCACACCGGTTTCCTCGGTATAGGCCTTGGCCAGGTTCTGCCAGGCTTCGTCCTGCTCGGGCTTGAAGTTCAGGTAGTAAACGGAGCCGACCTTGTCGCTGTCCCCGGAGGGAGCGGCGGACTGAGTGGAGCTCCCGCCTCCGCAGCCGGCCAGCAGGCTCAAAGACAGAGCGGTAGTCAGCCCCAGAGCAAGCCATCTTTTCTTCATTGTTTGTTCCTCCTTTTAAAATTTTGTCGGATCCTCCGACAACTTTTTCGGAAACGTTTCCAGCTTTCCATAGCTTCATCATACACGTTCTTTCCCGCAAAGGCAATCGTTTTTTGCGCAAAATACACAATTTTGTGAAAACCGCAAAAGGATTCCGCATCAAATTGTATAATTTCACGACGTGTCAGTGTGCCCATTCCCCGCAGGCCATTGGCTTGGAAGGGCATGGCGGTGCAGACTGTTTCCACCGCCCTTTCCAATATGTCCGAAACGTTTCCAGGAGGAATCAGTGCCTCCGGCTCCCAAACCGGCGTCAGTTCCGGGTTTTGCCCAGGGTGCCGGATATGAAAACAGAGAATGGACGATCTCCCGCCGGGCCGCCCGGGAGTATTTTACCCATCTCAACCGGTGTTTCATTCATTGAAACGGACGGCGCACTGTTTTTTCCAGCCATATTTTGATTTCCGGCAAGCAGGCTGCCCCGGTCAGGCTCATCCTCCCTCATGCCTGTCCCCTCCGGGGGCTTCCGCAGCCGGTTCCCGGGTTCTCACTGATCCAGGAAGAAACAGATCAGAAAATCTCGGGATTGACGGCGGGAACAAAATATGTTAAACTTAGAGACTGCAGGCAGCATTGACAGCTGGAAGAACATCTGTCCCGGCCTGCGGTTTCAGTGGATCCATGCTGGTATGGCTCAGTCGGTAGAGCGACGCACTCGTAATGCGTAGGTCGCCGGTTCGAATCCGGCTACCAGCTCCAAGCCGGAGCAAGCTTGATATCGCTTGCTCCGGCTTTTTTAAAGTCAGAACGCGCTCATGCCGCTGCTCCTCCTTACCAAATCGAATCCGCTGCGCCGGGCTTCGATTTGGGTTTGAGGGCAGACCTGAAGTTAACGCCCCGAACGTGGGCGTACCATCCCACTCAGAAAAGCCCTGAGGCGCTGAACATGCCTCCGGGCTTTTTCATGTCCCTGACGTGCGTTTTCTCCGCTTCCGGCCCGGGCCCGCTGTGTGGGATCCCGGTCATGTCTCCTCCGTTTCATCCCCCGCCGCCTGCCGGGGGTGCTTTTTTGTCAGGGTCATGTTCAACGTCCATCCGCCCGGAATGGAACAGCACGGAGCAGGGAAAAGGGACCGCTTCCACACCTGAGTGGAGGCGGTCCCCTTTTTCCTGTTTGAGACTCGGCGTTCCGGGCCGGTCTTACCGGCCCTTTTTCATTCCCTTCTGGGCGTGCTCCTTGATTTTCTGGAAGGTCTCCTCGCTCAGATCATGCTCCACCTTGCAGGCGTCAACGGCGGCAGTTTCTTCGCTCACTCCAAGGCGGACAAAGAACTCTGTCAGCAGACGGTGCCGCTCATAGATGTGCTGAGCGATCTCCTCCCCCGCCGGAAGCAGAGTGAGGAAGCCCCCTTCATCCATCTGAATATAGCCATTCTCCCGCAGTTTTTTCATGGCAATGCTGACGCTGGCCTTGGTGTAGCCCTTCTCGTTCGCCACATCGATGGACCGCACCATCCCTTTCCGCTCCCGCAGGATCAGGATGGCCTCCAGGTAATCCTCCGCCGACTCGTATATTTTCATAAAGGCCGTCCTCTCTTTTTTCAGGGTTTTTAGATAGATTAGCACAATCGGAACAATTTGACAAGAAAATCTAAAAGTAAGGATTGACAAACCAAGTTAGTTGTAGTAAACTTTCCTCGCTTCAGAAGTTAGAAACTTCTAACTTCATGCTGCGGTCCCGGCGGGCCGCAAATCAAGGATCGGAGGGAGTGGGCATGATGCCTTTGACAATGGCGAGACCCGGTGAGACTGTGACCATCCGCAAGATCACCGGGAAAGACGACGTGCGGCAGCACTTGGCTGAGCTGGGCTTCGTGGTGGACGGTATGGTCACTGTGGTCAGCGAGATGGCCGGCAATCTGATCCTTCAGGTAAAAGACAGCCGCATCGCCCTGGACAAATCCATGGCCATGCGGATCATGATCTGAGATAAGGAGGAGAGCGGAATGAAAACGCTGCGGGATGTAAAAGTGGGCGAGACCGCCGTTGTGGTGAAACTCCACGGCGAGGGCGCCACCAAGCGGCGCATCATGGACATGGGCATCACCAAAGGCGTGGAGCTCCACGTGCGCAAGGTGGCCCCTCTGGGCGATCCCATGGAACTGAATGTCCGGGGCTATGAGCTCAGCGTGCGCACGGCTGACGCCGAGATGATCGAGGTCAAATAGGCCCTGTTTTTGTGTCTTTTGGTTAGTATTAGCTAACTTCAGAGAGGAGGAATATCATGATGGAGATCAAGATCGCGTTGGCAGGCAATCCCAATTGCGGCAAGACCACCCTGTTCAATACCCTGACAGGGTCCAACCAGTACGTGGGCAACTGGCCCGGCGTCACGGTGGAAAAAAAGGAGGGCCGGCTCAAGGGACACAAGGATGTCGTCATCCAGGACCTGCCCGGCATCTATTCCCTGTCCCCCTATACGCTGGAAGAGGTGGTGGCCCGGAGCTATCTGGTCAATGAAAAGCCCGACGCCATTCTGAACATCGTGGACGGCACCAACATCGAGCGCAACCTGTACCTCACCACCCAGCTCATCGAGCTGGGCCTGCCCGTGGTGGTGGCCGTCAACATGATAGATTTGGTCCGGAAGAACGGCGACACCGTTGACCTGGGGAAGCTGGGCGCGGCCCTGGGCTGTGAAGTCG
>JAQXNP010000122.1 GCA_029098065.1 Clostridiales bacterium
ATTACCGCCAGCTCATCGCAGCGGTTGTTATATTTTGCCCCACCCGGCTCCCGCCGGGCGGGGGCCCCTCTCGTTTCCTATTTCATGGCCGGAATGAATCCGGCCATGAAGACCTCTCCGCTTCGCTCCGAGATTCACGGCGCTTTTCGCGCCGCCCCATGTTCCATGGGGGCCCAAAGGGCCGCTTCTCATTCCTTGAACTTTCTGCTCTCCATTACCGCCAGCTCATCGCAGCGGTTGTTGTATTCATTGTCCGCGTGGCCCTTGACCCAGTGGAGGTTCACTGTATGGTAATCGCACAGCTCCAGCAGGCGTTCCCACAGATCCGGATTCAGGGCGGGCTTCTTATCCGCCTTCACCCAGCCCCGGGCCTTCCATCCCTTGGCCCAGCCCTTTTGAAGGGCGTCGATGACATATTTGGAGTCGGAGTAAAGTTCCACGATGCAGGGTTCTCTCAGCGCCTCCAGGGCGGTGATGACACCGGTGAGCTCCATGCGGTTGTTGGTGGTGTGGGCCTCTCCGCCGGAGAGCTCCTTCTTGTATTTGCCGTACTGGAGGATGGCTCCCCAGCCGCCGGGGCCGGGATTGCCCGAACAGGCCCCGTCGGTGTAAATGGTAACTGTTTTCATCGCTGCTCCTAAACTCTCAGGGAAAATTTCTCCGCCGTAAAGTACAACGCATACCGCCGTGTTTTACAGCTCCCGCAGGATCTCCTGCCGTTTGTCCTCATATTCCCGGGCGGTGATGAGTCCCGCCTCCTTCAGCGTCTCCAATTGTTCCAGCCGGGCCTTCACGTCGGGGCCGATGGAGGACACATGTCCCTCCCTGGCGTTGGAGCGGGGCGTCTCCTCCTCCTCGATCTCCACGCTGTAACCCCGATAGAGCCCGTCCCTGCTCACGGCCCCGTAAATGCCGATCCCCACAAAGGTGCAGGCCATCAGCGTCCACACGATCCCAAACACTCCGGCGCCGGATGGAATGATCTCAGTGACCCCGATCACCACAAAACCCAGAGCGATCAGGGCAAAGACAACGGAGAAGATCCGGCTGAACTTCCGGGCGGCGGGGCTGGGCTTCCACTGGATGTTCTTCTTCATTTCCGCTCTCCTTACCGTTCGCCCAAAATCTCCCGTTTCTGCTGCTCATATTCCTCGTCAGAGATCCATTTTTTCTCATGGAGATATTCCAGATCCTTCAGCCGGGCATCGGTGTTGGCGTCCTGGACCGGAGCCACGGCAAGAACCGCCTGACGGGCCTCGATCTGGGTGATACGGCTCTGATATTCCGCCTCGTCGATCTCTCCGGCGGCCAGCGCCTCATTGGCCTCCCGGAGCAGTTCGCCCAGACTTTCCGGGGTATCGTTGTCTCTGCTGGTCAAAAAAGCCATAACTCAACCCTCCTGTTCCGGATTTTCCCCGCCCTCGGCAGGGGGATCCTCATGATCGGTCCGGGCGATGGAGATCACCTTCACGCCCTCGGGTAGATTCATCACTTTCACACCCTGGGCGCCCCGGCTGTAACAGCTGATCTCGGCGCAGGCCATACGGATGATGACGCCGGCGTCGTTGATGACCAGCACGTCGTCATTGTCGTTGACCACCTTCACCCCCACCACGGGGCCGGTTTTCCCGGTGACCTGATAGCCCTTGAGGCCGTAGCCGCCCCGTTTCTGGGGACCGTCGCCCCGGATATACTCGTCCATCATGGTCCGCTTGCCGTAGCCGTTTTCGGTGACGATAAGAACATAGTGGTCATATTTCGCCCGGGCGGCGCCGACCACATAGTCCCCCTGCCGCAGGCGGATTCCCATCACGCCGCAGGCATCCCGGCCCATGCACCGCACATCGGTCTCCAGGAAGGCGATGGTCATGCCCTCATGGGTGGCGATGAGGATGCACTGCTTTCCGTCGGTCTCCCGGACGGCGATGAGCTCGTCATCGGGGTCCAGTGTGATGCACCGGATTCCCGCCTTCCGGGCGGTGTAGATGGAGGAGAGCTGAATGCGCTTGACGGTGCCCTTCCGGGTCACCAGCACCAGATACCGGTCCTCGGGGAACTCCCTCAGGTGGATCATGGCGGTGACTTTCTCGCCCTCCTCCAGAGGAAGAATGTTGACGATGGCTGTCCCCTTTGCGGTGCGGCCCGATTCGGGGATCTGATAGCCCTTTTTGCGGTGGACCTTGCCTTTGCTGGTGAAGAAGAGCAGGAAATCATGGGTGGAGGAGGTGAACACCGTCTCCACATAGTCCTCCTCTTTGGTGGCCATGGCGGTGATGCCCTTGCCGCCCCGCTTCTGGGTCCTGTATACGGAAGCCGGAGTCCGCTTGATATATCCTCCGGCGGTGAGGGTGTAGACACACTGTTCCTCTTCAATGAGATCCTCGATATCGATCTCGTCCTCCACGTCCTGGATCTCGGTGCGGCGCTCATCGCCGTACTTGTCGGCCACGGCCTGAAGCTCCTCTTTCAGGATCTTCCGGACCAGCTCGTCGGAGCTCAGCACCTGCTGATAGTAGGCGATGCGCTCTTCCAGCTCCCTGTACTCGTTCTCCAGCTTCTCCCGGTTCAGACCCTGAAGGGCGATGAGCCGCATGTCGCAGATGGCCTGAGCCTGGACCTCGTCCAGGCTGAATCTGGCCATCAGATTCTCTCTGGCGTTGTCGTAGCTCTCCCGGATGGTCTTGATAACCTCGTCAATGTGATCCTGGGCGATGAGCAGGCCCTCCAGCAGATGGGCCCGCTCCTGGGCTTTCCGCAGATCGTACCGGGTGCGGCGGACAATGACCTCCTCCTGGAAGGTCAGATACTCGTCAATGATCTCCCGCAGAGTGAGGATCCTGGGCTGGGACTGATCGTTGACCAGGGCCAGCATATTGATGGCGAAGGAGCTCTGGAGCTGAGTCTGGGCAAAGAGACGGTTGAGCACCACCTGGGGATTGGCGTCCCGCTTGAGCTCGATGACGATGCGCATGCCGTTTCGGTCGGTCTCGTCCCGGATGTCGGAGATACCCTCCAGCCGCTTGTCCTCCACCTGCTCGGCCATGTTCTTGATGAGCATCCGCTTGTTCACCTGGTAGGGGATCTCGGTGACGATGATCCGGGTGCGGTCCTTGCCGAACTCCTCAAACTCGGTGCGGGCCCGGATGATGACCTTGCCCCGGCCGGTGGCGTAGGCCGCCCGGATGCCGGAGCGGCCCATGATGATGCCGCTGGTGGGGAAGTCGGGGCCCTTGATGTACTCCATCAGGTCGGCCAGAGTGGCCTCCGGATCGTCCAGCACTCTGACGCACGCCCCCACCACTTCCCGCAGGTTGTGGGGCGGGATGTTGGTGGCCATGCCCACGGCGATGCCGGAGGAGCCGTTGACCAACAGGTTGGGGAACCGGGAGGGCAGCACCCGGGGCTCCTTCCGGGTCTCGTCGAAGTTGGGGTCCCAGTTCACCGTGTCCTTGTCCAGATCCCGGAGCATCTCCTCGGAGATCCTGGACAGACGGGCCTCGGTGTAACGGTAGGCGGCGGGGGGATCTCCGTCCACCGAACCGAAGTTGCCGTGGCCGTCCACCAGCAGATAACGCATGGAGAAGTCCTGGGCCAGACGGACCAGGGCGTCGTAGACCGACTGGTCCCCGTGGGGATGGTAGCGGCCCAGCACGTCGCCCACACAGGTGGCCGACTTCTTGAAAGGCCGGTCATGGGTCAGATTGTCCTCATACATGGCGTAGAGGATGCGCCGGTGGACCGGCTTCAGGCCGTCCCGCACATCGGGCAGCGCCCGGCTCTTGATGACCGACATGGCGTATTCGATGTAGGACTTCTCCATCTCGGGCACCAGAGGAGAGGTGACGATGGTCTGATCGGGATACCGGATCTCCTCGGGATCATACTGTGGTTTCTTACTCATATATACCTTCCTTTATGCCCTCAATAGTCCAGATTTTCCGCCCGTCTGGCGTTCTTCTCAATGAACTCCCGGCGGGGCTCCACCTTTTCTCCCATGAGAATGGTGAAGGTCTCGTCGGCGGCCACCGCGTCATCCAGTTCGATGCGCCGGAGGGTCCGCTTCTCCGGATCCATGGTGGTCTCCCACAGTTCATGGGGGTCCATCTCACCCAGACCTTTGAACCGGCTGATGTCCACCTTCACATTGGGATTTCCGCCCCGCAGCTCGGCGGAGAGCTGATCCCGCTCCTCGTCGGAGAAGGCCACCCGGGTCTGTTTTCCCTTCGTCAGCTTGTAGAGGGGGGGCACCGCGGAGTAGACGTATCCGTGCTCAATGAGGGGCCGCATGAAGCGGAAGAAGAAGGTCAGCAGCAGAGTCCGGATGTGGGCGCCGTCCACATCGGCATCGGCCATGATGATGATCTTGTGATAGCGGAGCTTATTGAGGTCGAATTCATCCCCGATCCCCGCCCCCAGGGCGGTGATGACGGGCTGGAGCTTGTCATTGCCATACACCTTGTCCGCCCGGGCCTTCTCCACATTGAGCATCTTGCCCCACAGTGGGAGAATGGCCTGGAACCGGGAGTCCCGGCCCTGGGTGGCGGAGCCGCCGGCGGAGTCGCCCTCGACGATATAGATCTCAGTGAGTTCCGGATTGTTCTCGTTGCAGTCCCGCAGCTTGTCGGGCATGGCCGCCCCGCCCAG
>JAQXNP010000123.1 GCA_029098065.1 Clostridiales bacterium
CCCTCATCCAGACCACCGACGCCATCAACTCGGGCAATTCCGGCGGCGCGCTGGTCAACGCCTCCGGTCAGGTGATCGGGATCACCAACATGAAGATGATGTCATCCTGGAACACCATCGAAGGGTTGGGCTTCGCCATACCGTCCGCCAGTGTGAAAGAGGTGGCGGATCAGCTGATTGACCTGGGCTATTACGCGGGGCGGCCCGCCCTGGGCATCACGGTGCAGAGCCAGGCCGCCTCGGATGATGTCCCCGCCGGAGCCCTTGTGAAGTCTGTGGAGCCCAATTCGGACGCCTGTGCCCAGGGGATCCGGGCCGGGAATCTCATCACCGCGGCGGGCGGACAGCCTGTGACTTCAGTTGCCGACCTGGAGGCGGCCAAGGAGGGCCTGGAGGTGGGCGATCAGCTCATTTTGACGGTGTGGACGTCCCAGGGCACGAAAGAGGTCTCCGTAAAGCTCATGGACCGCCATGAATTTGAATGAGCATTGGGCGGTGCTGTCTGAACATAAAAAGGGAGCGTCCCTTTTTCAAGAGACGCCCAAACGTTGTACGGGGAGAATGGAATGAACAAGGGATTTGCCGGCCTGATCCTGCTCCGGCTGCCCACATTCCAGATCATACTACAATTTCCATATAATGTCAACTATTTTTTGGAAAATCATCCCAAAATGGAGGACCTGCCATGTACGAGATCACGTATGACCAGATCGTGGACACGGTGGCCCGGCTGTGTGTTCAGGCGAACACACAGCTGCCCTGTGACCTGCGGGCCGCGCTGGAACAGGCGCGGGAGAAAGAGCCCTCCCCTGTGGGGAAGGGTATTTTAGGGGATATTGTGGACAATTTTTGCTTTGCCGGGGAGAAGCATCTGCCCATCTGTCAGGATACCGGGATGGCGGTGGTGTTCGCGGAACTGGGGCAGGATACCCACATCGTGGGAGGAACCCTGGAGGCCGCGGTGAACGCCGGCGTGGCCAGGGGATATGTGGAGGGACTCCTCCGCTGCTCAGTGGTAGCCGATCCCCTCCGCCGGGAGAACACCGGGGACAACACCCCGGCCGTCCTGCACCTGCGGCTGGTGGAGGGAGAGGGGCTGAAGCTCACGGTGGCCCCCAAGGGCTTCGGCAGCGAGAATATGACCTCCTTGAAGATGTTCAAGCCCTCCGCCGCCCGGGAGGATATCATTGACTTCATCGTCTCGGCCGTGGACAGGGCCGGGTCCAATCCCTGTCCGCCGGTGATCGTGGGCGTGGGGCTGGGGGGAGATGCCGAGGTGGCCGTTGAGCAGTCCAAGCGGGCCCTCCTCCGGCCGGTGGGACAGGCCAACAGCGACCCCTTTTACGATGAAATGGAGCGGGAGGCTCTGGAGCGCATCAACGCCCTGGGTATCGGGCCTCAGGGATTGGGCGGGGCCACCACCGCTCTGGCGGTGCATATCATTCCCCGGCCCACCCACATCGCCGGACTGCCCTGTGCGGTGAGCCTGGGCTGCCATGTCACCCGTCACGCGGAGGCGGTGATCTGATGGAGCGGCTGAGGAAAGCGGCTGAGACCGATCTGCCCGCCATCGCGGCGCTGGAGGCGGCCTGCTTCCCGCCCACGGAGGCGGCGGGAGAGGAGGCCCTCCGGGCCCGGCTGGCGGCCTATCCCCAGCATTTCTGGCTGCTGGAGCGGGACGGGGCCGTGGTGAGCATGGTTAACGGCATGGTCACCGACCAACGGGATCTCACCGATGAGATGTATGAGCGGGCGGAGCTCCACGAGGAAGGGGGCCGCTGGCAGATGATCTTTGGGGTGGACACCCATCCCGACTGCCGCCGCCAGGGCCTGGCCGCCCGTACCCTGACCCGTTTTCTGGAGGACGCCCGGGAGCAGGGCAGACAGGGTGTGGTGCTCACCTGCAAGGAGCGGCTGATCCCCTATTACGCGAAGTTTGGCTTCCAAAATGAGGGGGTCTCCCCATCCATCCACGGCGGCGTGGTGTGGTACCAGATGCGTTTGACATTTTTTGACGAGAGCAGCCGGAAAAAAGAGTGACTTTTTGGTGAAGTTGTGGTATACTCTGATTAGGGAAGGCGGAGCAACTCCCGTTTTCCCGGAAGTTGCCCTCCGGGGCGAAAGGAGCTGACAGCTTTATGAAGTTCACGTTTACCGACAAGAAGGTCACTCTGCCCAAGAAAGTCCATGAGTACGCGGAGAAGAAAGTGGGCAAGCTGGATCGTTTCTTCCAGGCGGAGGCCGATACATCTGTCGTTTTCAGTGTGGAAAAGGGGCGCAACAACGCCGAGGTGACTGTCCGGTCCGGCGGTACGATTCTCCGGGCCTCGGAGAGCACCGCCGATATGTACGCCTCTATTGATGCCGCTGTGGCCGATATTGAGCGCCAGCTGCGCAAGAACAAGGCCCGTCTGGAGAAACGGCTGCGCAAGGACGCCTTTGTCCGCGGAGGAGTGGAGGAGGAGATCTCCTTTGTTCCCGATGAGCCGGAGGAGGAGTACAACATCGTCCGCACCAAGCGCTTCCCCATCAAGCCTATGACGGTGGACGAGGCGGTGCTGCAGATGAATCTGCTGGACCACACCTTCTTCGCGTTCAAGAATGAGGACGCCGGGGGCGCCTTCTCGGTGGTCTACCGCCGGAACGACGGCGGCTACGGCCTCATCGAAGACGATACCTGAACCAATATGAGGTGACGCCGCAGGGCCGCGGGAGTATTCCCGCGGCCCTGCTTTTGATTTTTCTTTTCA
>JAQXNP010000124.1 GCA_029098065.1 Clostridiales bacterium
CCAGTTCCAGACGCGGGGTGCCGCCGATCAGCTGATCGGCGGAAGTGTAGATACGGCTCATAAAAATAACCTCCCAAATTAATTGTTTGAATGCGCCATCCCGGCGTTGAATTGATATGATGGAAAACGGGGAAGGTCAACATCGCTTTTCATGAAAGTACGTATCCATTTTATTACCAACCTTTCGAATAGGTATATGGGAATTATGGACCATATGTTGTGATTTGTCAAGAGGAAAAATAGAAAATTTTTGTTGAACTACCATATACCCTGAGGTATAATAGGTTACAGGAAACGAGGTGAACGGAGATGCTGATCTCCACCAAAGGGCGGTATGCTCTGCGGGTATTGATCGATATGGCGGAACATCAGGCGGAAGGCTATGTCCCCCTGAAGGAGATCGCCCAGCGCCAGGGGATCTCGGAAAAATATCTGGAGAGCATTGTAAAGACCCTGGTGCAGAACGGAATCCTGGAAGGGCTTCGGGGAAAAGGCGGCGGCTACCGGCTGAAATCCCCTCCGGACCAGCTGACGGTGGACCGTGTTCTGCGTCTGACAGAGGGCTCTCTCTCCCCGGTGGCCTGTCTGGAGTCAGGTGCCGCGCCCTGTGCCCGGGCGGCGGTGTGCAGGACCCTGTCCATGTGGCAGGGCCTGGACCGGGTCATCAGAGAATACTTGAACGGCTATACCATCGCGGATCTGACACGGGTGGACGTACCGGGAAACGACTATGTGATCTGAATCGGGAACGGAAAAACCGGCAGAGGCTCCCAACTGGGAGCCTCTGCCGGTTTTCAATCCGCCTTCGGCGGCATCTATGGGAGCAGGGCGCGGCAGCAGTCGTCGAAGGCCCGCAGAAAACCTGCGAGTTCCTCTTCGGAGGTCAGGTGGCTGAGGCTGATCCGCCAGGAGGAGAGGGCGTTTCTCCGGTCTCCGCTGACGGCGAGGACTGCCGGGGAGGGCGCTCCGTCTGAGGAGCAGGCCGACCGGACGGAGACACAGACATCCCGCTGGCCCAGCGCCCGCTGGAACACGGTGCCCTTGACGCCCCGGACGCTCAGATTCAGAATATGGGGCACGGCGCCGGCCGGACTGTTGATCCGCACTTGAGGATACCGAAGGAGGGCTTCCCTGAGCCGGCGGTTCAGCGCCCCGACATGCCGGACCCGGTCCTGCTGATTCGTCAGGGCCAGTTCCAGGGCCTTTTCCGCCGAGACCGCCAGGGCCAGGGCGGGAGTCCCGCTCCGATAGGGCGTGACGCTGGCTCCGCCGTGGATTTGGGGTTCCAGAGCCACGCCCCGGCGTTTGATCAGAAGTCCGCTGCCGTTGAGGCCGTAGAACTTATGGGGGGACAGGCTCATGGTATCCACTCCGTCCATCACCAGCGGGACTTTTCCTGCTGCCTGGGTGGCGTCCACGTGAAGGCGGCAGCTGGGATAGTCCCGCAGAAGCTCCGCGATCTGCCGGATGGGCTGCACGGCGCCCAGCTCGCTGTCCACCGCGCACACGGAAACCAGAAGGGTGTCCTCCCGCAGGAGAGCCCGCAGCTGATCCAGATCTGCGGTTCCCTCCGGCGTGATGCCCACCAGGTCCACCTGGAACCCCTGGCGCTGAAGGGCGGCCAGAGCCCCCTTCACCGAGGCGTGCTCCAGCGCCGTGGAAATGATATGTCCGCCGGGCCGGCCGGCGGCCTGGACGATCCCCTTGACGGCCAGGTTGTTGGATTCGCTGGCTCCGGAGGTATAGATGATCTCCCCGGGTCTCACCCCCAGCATCCAGGCAATGGATCCGGTGGCACGGGCCAGCTCCGCCCGGGCGGCCTGCCCGGCGGGATGAGCGGAGTTGGGATTGCCGGGATAGGCCCGCTCTGTTTCGCAGAAGGCGGCCAGTACGGCGGGATCCGCCGGAGTGTTGGCGGAATAATCCAGATAGATCACGGCCGGTCTCCCAGCCCCGAGAGGTCCTTTACCACCTCTCCGGCGAGGATGAGTCCCGCCGCGGCGGGGACAAAGGCGTTGCTTCCGGGAACCTGCCGGCGCTGGGTGCATTTCCGGGCGGTCCCGGGGGGGCAGATGCAGTGGGTGCGGCAGCTGGACGCCATGTCCTCCTCAGGGGTCATGGGGGGTTCCTGAGAGTAGACCACCTTCAGCTTTTTGATTCCCCGTTTTTTCAGTTCACGGCGCATGATCCGGGCCAGGGGACACATGGAGGTCTCATAGATGTCCGCCACCCGGAAAGCGGTGGGATCCATTTTATTTCCCGTTCCCATGCAGCTGATGATGGGAACGCCGGCCTTTTCCGCCTGCACGGCCAGTTCCAGCTTGCCGGTGACGGTGTCAATGGCATCCACCACATAGTCGTACCGGGTAAAGTCAAACTGCTCCGCCGTCTGAGGCGTGTAGAAGGTCTGATAGGTGTGGACGACGGCGCCGGGGTTGATATCCAGAATGCGCCGCCGGGCCACATCCACCTTGTACTGCCCCACGGTGCTGTGGACGGCGAGAATCTGGCGGTTCAGATTGGTCAGGCACACCCGGTCGTCATCGATCAGATCCAACGTCCCGATGCCGCTGCGGGCCAGCGCCTCCACGGTGTATCCGCCCACGCCGCCAATTCCGAATACGGCCACCCGGGCCTGAAAAAGCCGCTCCATTCCCCCCGCGCCGAAAAGAAGCTGCGCTCTTGAAAACTGATTTAACATAATCTCCCGCCCCTCAATTTTCCGCCGGTATGTGGGTGATCGTTCCGCCGCCCACCACAGTGTCTCCGTCGTAGAGGACCACCGCCTGCCCCGCGGTTACGGCCCGCTGGGGCCGGTCAAATTCCAGCCGGACCCGGTCCGGCCCCTCCGGATAGGCGGTGGCCCACTCCTCCGCCTGGCGGTAGCGGGTCTTGGCCCTGACCCGCAGGGGCCCCTCCAGCCGGGGAATCGAAATCCAGTTGAGCTCCTCCGCCAGCAGAGTGCCGGAATAGAGCGCCTCCTCCGGTCCCACGGTGACGGTGTTGGCCGCCATATTCTTTCCGCAGACGTACACCGGCCGGCCCATGGAGAGGCCCAGCCCTTTGCGCTGGCCCAGGGTATAGCCCACCGCGCCCCGGTGGCGGCCCACCACGGCCCCGGTCTGATCCAGAAAGTCTCCCGCCGGATACCGTCTTCCGGTATACTGCTCCATAAATGTGACATAGTCGCCGTCCGGCACAAAGCAGATGTCCTGGCTGTCGTGCTTGCGGGCGTTGCAGAATCCCAGACGCTCCGCAGTCTCCCGCACCTCCGCTTTGGTCATGTCTCCTAGGGGAAAGCGGATGCGGGCCAGCTGTTCCTGGGTCAGCATGGCGAGGACGTAGCTCTGGTCCTTGCTTCCGTCCCGGGCCTTTTTCAGCAGATACCGGCCGGAGGAGCTGTCGTATTCGATCCGGGCGTAGTGTCCGGTGACCACATAGTCCAGCCCCCGCGCCTGCGCGGCGCGGAGAAGGCGGTCAAACTTCATGTACCGGTTGCAGTCAATACAGGGATTGGGAGTCCCCCCGGCCTCATAAACACGGATAAATTTGTCGATGACGCAGTGGCGGAACTCATCGGTGAAGTCCAGGACCTCATAGGGGATATCCAGCTGAAAGGCCACCTCGCTGGCGTCGTCGATATCCCGCTGGGAGCAGCAGGTGTGGAATTGGCTGAGCCCCAGATCCTCGTTCCGGTAGAGACGCATCGTGGTCCCAACGCAGCGAAAGCCCGCCCGCAGCGTCAGCCAGGCGGCCACCGAGCTGTCCACCCCGCCGCTCATGGCGATCAGCGCGCCCGCAGTCTGAACCTCCGGCATGGCTTGTCCTCCTTTCGGTACGGCTATTTCCTATTCGGGAAATTGGTTTTTGAATCATGGTAACGCCTCCCGGAGGCTTTGTCAACCGGAAAAGCGGGGCGCCCCGGTCATTCCCTCCCGGGGCGCCCCCTCTCCCCCGCTTCCGCGGCGGCGTTTTTCCGCTCAATCCTCATCGGGATTGAAATAGTAGGGTTTCATCAGGCTGCCCTGCTGCTCGGTGGAATCCTTCTGGCTGCCCAGCCGGAGAACCACCTCCATGGGGCCGCCCCGGCGTTTCCGGTTCCGTTTGGGCCTGTCCGCCTGGGGCCTGGACGGCTGACGCTCCTGGACCTGGGCTTTTGGCGCCCGTTTCTGGGCCTCGGGAACCGCCGGGGAAACGCTCTGCGGATTGGGCTTCTTCTTTTTCCGGCCGCTCTGCTTGGCCGGGGGCTCCTGAGCTTTGGCCGGTTTCCGGGGGGCCAGGAGCCGGGCGGTGGCGTCCATGACCACGTCGCCCGCCAGGGGGTCCCGGTAGTATTCTGTCTGCTTCTGGGCCCTCCGCTCCTCCTCGCTCCAGTGGGGCTCCATGGCGGTGAGGGCCTCTTCCAGCGTGCGGCTGGGCCTGTAGCCCGCGGCCTTCCGTTTGCCGGAGGCCGGGGACTGGGCGGGCTTTTCCTGTTTCGCCGGGACCGCCGCCGCCTTTTTCTGGCGCTTGGAAACGGGCGTCTCTTTCTTCTGGGCTTCGGAGGCGGCCGCCTTTTCGGTTTGGGGAGCGGCGGCCGGTTTCCCGGCGGCCTTTTTTGCCTCGTCCCGGATTTTTTTCCGTTCCCGGGCGGCCTGACGGGCCTCGGCGTCATCGGCGTTGACAATCCGGCCGCGCTGATCCCGCTTGGGGGCCTCAAAGACCTCCATGGGCCAGGGGTGCCCATCCACCACGGGAATGGGCTTTTTCAGCAGCTTCTCGATGGGGGCCAGCAGCTCCTTCTCCCCGAACTCGCAGAAGGAGACGGCGGTGCCGCCGTGTCCCGCCCGGCCCGTCCGGCCGATGCGGTGGACGTAGGTCTCGGGCACGTCGGGAAGATTGTAATTGAACACATGGGACAGTTCCTCGATGTCGATGCCCCGGGCGGCGATGTCGGTGGCCACCAGAACTTTGACCCGGCCCGCCTTGAAGTCGGCCAGAGCCTGCTGCCGGGCGGTCTGGCTCTTATTGCCGTGGATGGCCGCCGAGGAGATGCCCGATTTTTGAAGATCGCCGGCCACCTTGTTGGCCCCGTGCTTGGTGCGGGTGAAGACCAGGGCGTTTTTCACCTCGGGCCGCTGAATCAGGGAGGCCAGGAGTTTGGATTTGTTTCCCCGGTCCACGTAATAGAGCTTCTGGTCGATGACCTCCACCGGGGAGGACACCGGATCCACCGCCACTTTGACGGGGTCCGTCAGCAGGGAGTCCACCAGCCCCTGGACCTCCGGAGGCATGGTGGCGGAGAAGAACAGGGTCTGCTTCTTCCTGGGCAGCCAGGTGAGGATCTTCTTCACGTCGTGGATGAAGCCCATGTCCAGCATCCGGTCGGCCTCGTCCAGCACGAAGATCTCCAGCTTCTCCACGTGGATATATCCCTGGTTGTGAAGGTCCTCCAGCCGGCCGGGGGTGGCCACCAGAATGTCCACGCCCTCCTTCAGTTTGTCCACCTGGGGCTGCTGCCCCACCCCGCCGAAGATCACGGCGGAACGGAGGGGGAGATTTTTGCCGTAGGCTTCAAAGCTCTCCTGGATCTGAAGGGCCAGTTCCCGGGTGGGCGTGAGGATCAGGGCCCGGATGGGACGCCCTCTGACCGGGCGGGCGTCCAGCCGCTGGAGAATGGGGGCGGCGAAGGCGCAGGTCTTGCCGGTGCCCGTCTGGGCGCAGCCCAGCACATCCCGGCCCGCCAGGGCGGGAGGGATGGCTTTCTCCTGAATGGGAGAGGGCTTCTCATAATCCAGGTCGGCCAGAGCGGAAAGGATCGGGGCGCACAGCCCCAGCGCGTCAAAAGTCATACTGGTGTTCCTTTTTTCAAAACGTCCCGCGCACAGCAAAGCACGGGCGTACCAGCGTGGGTACGTCCGGAGGCGGGAGAGCGGAAAGGTATAGCGGCGCGCGTGCGCCGGGCCCGTCTCCTTCCGCTGGAGGGGCGCAGACACGGCGCCTGTGCGCCGTGAGACTATCGTATAATATTAGTATAACAGATTTTGGGAAAATTACAACTCCCGCAGAGCGGCCAGCACCAGAGCCACCGTGTCCTCCGCCGAGGGCTGGTCGGCGTTGACGGTGACATCGGCGTATTTTTCATAGAAGGGCCGGCGGTAGTTGTAGAGATCTTCAATGGTCTGGCCGGGGGCCAGGGTGACCCCCCGGGTGGCCAGATTGCCCAACCGCTTTTCCAGACTGCTGCTGGGCAGTTCCAGATAGACCACGGGGCCCAGGGCCTTCAGCCGCCGGGCGCCCAGTTCCCGCAGCACCGCCGAGCCGCCGGGGGCGATGACGGTGTGATGGCAGTCCAGGGCGGCGATGACCTCCGCCTCGGTATCCAGAAACCGCTCCGTGCCCAGACGGTCCAGAACCGCCTGGAGCAGTTCCCCCTCCTGCCGCTGAATGAGAAGGTCGGTGTCGATAAAGGAATAGCCCAAGGCCTTGGCCAGCAGGACGCCCACGGTGGATTTTCCGGAGCCCGGCATACCGATCAGACTGACATTGCGCATTGGGACAGCCCCCTGTAACATTCATTTGAAAGGGATTATATCAGAGATCCATCGGAAGAGCAAGACAAACCCGCCCGGAACGGGCGGGTCTGTTTCAGTATTTCTGATCCAGAATCTCGATGAGCCGGGCCACCGCCCCGTCCTCACACCGGGGCAGAAGGACGGCGCCCCAGTCCTTCACTTCCCGGGCGCAGTTGGCCGGGGCGAAGGGGATGGCCGAGACGGCCAGCATGGGGATGTCGTTCTGATTGTCCCCCACGCAGTAGAGATTTTCCCGCCGGATGCCCAGCATCCGGGCCAGCCGGAGCACCATCCCCCCCTTGGTGCTGCCCTTGTCGGTGAGCTCCAGCATGTGGGGGTTGGAGAAGATGGCCTCGTACCGGTCGGACCAGCGGGAGAGCAGATAGGCCTGGGCCTCCAGCAGGATGGGGTGATCCTGATGGAGAATGGCCTTCCCCCAGGGCAGGGGCATGTGGGAGATGGGGCACTCCACAGCCCCGGTGCCCGCCTTGTTCAAATGATACCGGGTCCACGGGTTGGGGTTCCAGATATAGATGTCCTCCCCGTGATAGGCCTCCAGCCCCACCTGGGGGATCCGGGCGGCCAACTCCTCCAGATCGGCGGCGATGGTGGGCGCCAGGGTGGTCTCAGCCACCATTTCCTCTTTTTGAAAGTCATAGAGCTGCGCGCCGTTGGAGAGCACCACCGGGGCGTTGGCCGGGGCCAGCTCCAGGAAGGGAGCGAAGGTCCGGTGGGCCCGCCCGGTGGCTACGGTGAAGATGCCTCCCTGGGCCTTGAAATACTCCACCGCCCGCAGGTTTTCGGGAGGGAGGACGCTGGAATCGGGAAAATAGGTATCGTCAAAGTCGGTAGCCAGGAGCACGCCGTCGAATTTTCCCAAAGAGGTCCCTCCTTTAACGGAGGTCAGCCCCCGTCAGATATTTGTTCATGGGCTTGTAGAGAATCGCGAAAATAAGCAGGCAGAGCGCCATGTCGATGACCATGTAGAAGCCGTTGTAAAGCAGGGAGTAGAACCAGGGGGTGGTCATGGTCATGCCGAAGAACTCCTCGGGCATGTACTCGGCCCAGATGGTGGCGCCCACCACGTAGTGGACCAGGAACCGGGCGGCGGAGCCCACAACGGTGCCCAGGAAGATGCCGTACTTTTTCCCCCGGAAGAGACCGGCCAGTCCCAATACGGTGAAGGCCAGCAGATAGTCCCCGATGATGGACTGCCAGCCGATGGCGAAGCCGCCGTCGAACATGAACTGGAGCACGCCGAAGACGAAGCCGGCCAGCAGGCCGCTGCCCAGGCCCCAGCGGACAGAGAACAGGAAAATGGGGAGCATGGCCAGGCAGATGGAGCCGCCCCAGGGCATTTCCCAGAGCTTGATATAGCTCAGGATCTGGGCCAGGACCACCATGAGGCCGCCCTCGCAGAGCATGCGGACGGTGTTGCTGCGGGATGAAGTTTGAGTCATGACAGGATATCCTCTCTTTTGTAAAAAGTACCGCAAGCGCAAACCGGGGAAAGGCGCGTTGCGGTACGAAAAAGAGACAATATGTCCGAAATCGCTTCCTACGCCGGCATTACCCGGATCAGGTTCAAGGGACCGGGGATGGCATTACATCCCTGCATCTCAGCCGGACTCGCGTCCAGCGCCCCTGTATTCAGTTTGTCCTCGCGGTCCGCGGGTATTCTATACCAAAGCGGACGGCTTGTCAAGGCGGAGAAAACCGGGCGCCTCCCTGCCGCCGTGCCGCGGGGGGCCGTCAAAGGGTTCGTTCCAGCCGGTCCAGCACCGCCTGGAACCAGTCCGGGAGAGGACACTCCACCGTCATCCGCTCCCCCGTCCCCGGATGGAGAAAGGAGAGCTTCTTGGCGTGGAGGCACTGACCCGCCAGACCGGGCACCGGCTTTTTGGCGCCGTAGACGGTGTCCCCCAGCAGGGGGTGGCCGATGGAGGCCATGTGGACCCGGATCTGATGGGTGCGCCCCGTCTCCAGCCGGCACTTCACATAGGTGTGGCCGGGATACCGGGCCAGAACCTCCCAGTGGGTGACGGCCTCCCGGCCGTCCTTTCCCCGCACCGCCATCTTTTTCCGGTCCGTGGGGTGGCGGCCGATGGGGGCGTCCACCGTCCCCGCATCCTCCCGGAGGCTGCCCACCGCCACGGCGTGATACTCCCGGTAAAGGGAGTGATCCTGGAGCTGCCCGGCCAGAGCCAGGTGGGCGGCGTCATGTTTGGCGGCGATGATGAGCCCGGAGGTGTCCCGGTCGATGCGGTGGACGATACCGGGCCGAAGCTCCCCGTTGATGCCGGAAAGTGATTTTCCGCAGTGATATAACAACGCGTTGACCAGCGTGCCGTCGGGATGCCCAGGGGCGGGGTGGACCACCATGCCCACCGGCTTGTTCACCACGATGACGTCCCCGTCCTCATAGACCACATCCAGCGGGATGTCCTGGGGGACCACGTCCACCGGGGCGGGATCGGGAATCAGGAGGGTATAGATCTCCCCCGGGGCGGTTTTCCGGTTTTTCCGGACGGGCTGGCCGGCGCAGAGGACCCGCCCCTCCTCCATCAGCTTCTGGACTGCCGAGCGGGTGAGCTGAGGGAGGGCCCGGGAGAGAAACTGGTCGGCCCGCTCTCCCGCCCGGTCGGCGGTGAGGTCAAGAGGCGTCATGGCTGGCACCCCGGTCCTTGTCCCAGAACAGGAGGACGTATATTACCATGAGGATGCCGCCCGCCACCACGCAGATGTCCGCCACGTTGAAGACGGCGAAATTCATGAAGGTGGTCTGAAACATATCGGTGACAAAACCCAGGAAGGCCCGGTCAATGAGATTTCCCACCGCCCCGGCCAGAATGAGGGAGAGAGACAGCTTTCCCGGCCATCCCGGGAAGAAATTCCGGGCCAGCAGCACCGCCACCGCCGCCGAGGCGGCCAGGGAGATCAGGGTCAGCACCCAGGTGAACCCGGAGAAGCTGGAGAAGGCGGCACCGGTGTTCTGAACGTAGGTCAGATCCATCAAATGGGGCAGAAAAGGGATGGACTCCCCCAGGGCCAGATTGGCCCGGATCCAGAATTTGACCAGCTGGTCGATCACAATGAGAAGAGCGGAAAGAAAATAATACAGCATGGAATCACTCCTTGGAGGGCGGGATGGGGTGGATCACGAGATCTCCTGGGCGCGGCACAGGCGGGAGAATTCCCCGTCCCCGGCCGCCAGCTGGTCCCAGGTGCCCAGCTCGGCCACGTGGTTGTCGTCGATGACGGCAATGCGGCTGGCGGAGCGGATGGTGGACAGCCGGTGGGCGATGATCAGGGTGGTTCGTCCCGCGGCCAGGGCGTCGAAGGCCCCCTGAATGCGCTGCTCGGTCACCGTGTCCAGGGCGGAGGTGGCCTCATCCAGGATCAGAACCGGAGGGTTCTTCAGAAAGACCCGGGCGATGGCCACCCGCTGCTTCTGGCCTCCGGAGAGCATGACGCCCCGCTCCCCCACGTAGGTCTGGAAGCCGTCGGGCATGGCCATCACATCGTCGTAGAGCTCGGCCTTCCGGGCGGCGGCGATGACCTCCTCCTCCGAAGCCCCCGGCTTGCCATAGGCGATGTTGTCAAAGATGGTGCCGGGAAACAGGAACACGTCCTGCTGAACGATGCCGATGTTCCGCCGCAGAGCGGCCAGCTGAAAGTCCCGCACGTCCCGGCCGTCGATCCGGATGTCTCCTCCGGTGACGTCGTAGAACCGGGGGATGAGCTGGCACAGGGTGGATTTCCCCCCGCCGGAGGGGCCCACCACCGCCACCGTCTCCCCGGGGGCGATGTGGAGGTCGATGTCCTCCAGAACATCGGGCTTGCCGGAGCCGTAGGAAAAGGTGACGTGGTCCAGGTCGATCCGGCCTGTTACGGTGCCGGGGTCCACGGCGCCGGGGCGGTCCTGGACATCGGGCTCGGTGCGCATGAGCTCCACAAACCGCTGGAAGCCGGCCATGCCCTGCATGAACTGCTCCACGAAGGTGGACAGCCGCCGGATGGGAGTGGCAAAGGTGCTGACATAGAGGGAGAAGGTGATGAGGTCGGCGTAATTCATCTGCCCCTTCATGATGAAAAAGCCGCCCACGGCGATGACCAGCACCGACATGAGGCCGATGCAGCACTCCATTCCAGACTGGTAGGTCGCGAAGGCCTTATAATAACCCCGCTTGGCCACCCGGAACTGGTCGTTGGAACGGCGGAATTTCCGGTTTTCCTCCGCCTCGTTGGAGAAGGCCTGGGCGGTGCGGATGCCGGACAGGGAGGACTCCACTTCCCCGTTGATGACGGCCAGGTTTTTCTTCACCTGGGTGGATACCTGCTGCATCTTCCGGCGCTGAAGGATGGTAAAGGCCAGGAAAAAGGGCACCACGGCAAAGACCGCCGCCGCCAGCTCCCACCGGATGGTGCACATGATGCAGAAGGCGCCGATGAGGGTGACGCAGGAAATGAACAGATCCTCCGGGCCGTGGTGGGCCAGCTCCCCGATCTCGAAGAGGTCTCCGGTGATCCGGCTCATGAGCTGGCCGGTGCGGTTCCGGTCAAAAAAGGAGAAGGAAAGCGTCTGCATGTGGGAGAACAGATCCCGGCGGATATCGGCCTCGATGTTCACGCCCATCATGTGTCCCCAGTAGGTGACCACAAAATAGAGCCCGCCTTTGATGAGGTAAGCCGCCGCCATGATGGCCATAATGGTAAAGAAGGCCTGAAACAGCCCCTGGGGGAGCAGGGTGTTCATGGACAACCGGGAGATGTAGGGAAAAATCAGATCCACCGCGCAGATCAGCAGGGCGCAGGTCATATCCAGAAAAAAGAGCTTCAGATAAGGCCGGTAATAGGACGCGAACAGGGGGAGATATCCCTTTTGCTTGAACTCCTGAGGGGACATGGAGGAACCTCCGTTTCTGTCATTTGGCTGCAACACTTTAGTATAGCCCAGAAATGGGAAAAGTGTCAACTGTGTCGGGAGAAGGGGTCTCCGCTTTCGACGCGGGCGGCTTTGGGACCTGCTTTCAGAGCACCCATTTTTTCTGACGTCGATTTTGGGCGGCCTTCCCCCTTGCGCGGGCGTGCGGAGTATGCTACACTGTTCTGCGTAAAGTGAAAAATTATTGGAGAGAAAGGGTTTTCGCCATGGAAATCAACGGCGAGACGATCACAGAGATCAAACGCTATGATGAATTGGGCCTGTCCCCGGAGATCATGAAGGCCATTGAAAAAAAGGGCTATGTTCAGGCTACCCCGGTTCAGTCGGGAGCCATTCCTTATTTTATGGAGGGCAGGGATGTTATCGCCAAGGCCCCTACGGGCACGGGCAAGACCTTTGCCTTCGGGATTCCCATGGTGGAGCACTGCGACCCCGGGGGGACCGACGTGACCCAGCTGGTGCTGGCGCCCACCCGGGAGCTGGCCATCCAGATCCAGGACGAGCTCCGGGATCTGTGCGCCTTTAAGGAGGGCGTGCGGGTAGCGTGCCTCTACGGAGGTCAGCCCATCGAGAGACAGATCAACCAGCTGAAGAAGCGGCCCCAGATCGTGGTGGCCACCCCGGGCCGGCTCATGGACCACATGAAGCGGCGCACGGTCCGGCTGGACCATGTGGAGACCGTGGTGCTGGACGAGGCCGACCGGATGCTGGACATGGGCTTCATCCGGGATGTGACCCGGATCCTGGACCAGATCAAGAGCCGGAAGAACATCGGCATGTTCTCAGCTACCATCTCCCGGGAGGTCATGGATATCTCTTGGGTCTACCAGCGCGACCCGGTGGAGATCACCGTCCAGGCCGACCAGCAGAACAAGCCGGATATCGACCAGTACCGGATCGAGGTGGACCGGGGAGCCAAGGCGGAACTGATGGTTCAGCTGCTGGAGCACGGCGGCTACGAGCGGGCCATCGCCTTCTGCAACACAAAGAACATGGCGGACCGGCTCACCGGCCTGCTGCGGATGGCGGGGGTGAGCTGCGAGGCCATTCACGGAGACATTCAGCAGTCCGCCCGGGAAAAGACCCTCCAGAAATTCCGGGACGGCAGGCTTCGGGTCCTGGTGGCCACCGATGTGGCCGCCCGGGGGCTGGACATTGACGATGTGGACGTGGTCTTCAACTACGACGTGCCCGACGAGAACGAATATTACGTCCACCGTATCGGCCGGACCGGCCGGGCCAAACGGCACGGCATCGCCTACACCTTCCTCTCCGGCATCAACGAGGAACTGAGGATGGACCAGATCGTCCGGGGCACCCGCAATCAGGTGAAGAAACTCCGGTACGACCAGGGTACCTTGGAAGAACTGTAAGGCCGGCAGGGCTGAAGGAGAAACCGACTTTATGCTGGAATTTCATACACCTGTCCCTGAGGACAAGGCCTGGGTGGACGCCCGGCTGGCCAGGGGAAATTACCGGGGCTGCGAGTACAGCTTCACCAATCTCTTCGCCTGGGCCCCGGCCTATGACCAGAAGATCGCCGACGTGGATGGGTTTTTGACGGCCCGGCTCAAAGGGAGCCTGGGCTATGGATATCTGTGGCCCGCGGGGGCCGGGGACCTGGACGGCGTTCTCTCCAAACTGGAAGCCGACGCGGAGAGCCGGGGGGAGCCCTTCCGGCTGGTGTGCCTCACCCCCCGGCAGATGGACGAGCTGGAGGCCATCCGGCCCGGCCAGTTTGTCTTTGCCGCCGACCGGGACGGCTGGGATTACCTCTATGAGATCGACAAGCTGGCCGACCTGGGAGGGCGCAAGCTCCACTCCAAGCGAAACCACTGCAGACGGTTTGAGACCAACAACCCCACCTGGGTCTATGAGGATATGACGGTGTCCGCCCTGGCCGAGTGCATTGAGATGGACGCCGAGTGGGACCGCCGGAGCCGGGCGCGGGAAGGGGCCGGCGAGGCCCAGGATATGTCCAACGAGAAAAAAGCCCTCCTGCTGGCCGCCCAGTACGGCCGGGAGCTGGGGCTGGAAGGCGGCGTTCTCCGGGTGTACGGCGAGGTGGTGGCCTTTACCATGGGGGACGTGCTCTCCTCGGACACCTTCGACGTACACTTTGAAAAGGCGTACAGCGAACTGGAGGGCGCCTTCGCGATGATCAACCGGGAATTTGCCCGCCGGGTCCGCCAGCGCCATCCGGAGATCCGGTACCTCAACCGGGAGGACGACATGGGCGTGGAGGGCCTGCGCCGGGCCAAGGAGTCCTATTATCCCGATCTCATGGTGGAAAAGCACAGCGCTGTGCGAAAATAACACAGGCGGCCGGAGAGCCCCCTCCCGCCGCGGAGAAAGGAGCGGTCCTATATGGTGGAAATGCGTGCCTCCCGTCCGGCGGAGGTCCCCCAGCTCAAAGAACTGTGGCGGAAGGCTTTCGGTGACCCGGGGGAGTACATCGATCTGTTCTTCCGGACCCTCTATACCCCCGAGCGGATGGTGGTGCTGGTGGAGGACGGCGTGGTGATGACCATGCTCGCCCTTCTGCCCATGACCTTTATCAACACCGACGGCACCCCCGCCGCCATGTCCTATGTCTATGCCCTGGCCACCGACCCGGAGGCCCGGCTGAAGGGCTATGGTCGGCTCCTCCTGCGCTATGCCGATGAATACGCCAGCCACAGCGGAGCCGACTGCATCTCCACGGTTCCCGCCGAACCCAGCCTTCACCGCTTTTTCTCCACGGTGGGCTTCCACGAGTGCTTTTCCACCCGGAAGGGAGAATACCTGCGCCAGAGACTGCCCGGACCCGACCCGGAGGACAGCATTGCTCCAGCCTCCCCGGAGGACTACAACGCCGTGCGCTGCAAGCTTTTGTCCGGGATTCCCCATCTGGCCTGCGCCGACGAGCTGGCCGCGTTCCAGAAATCTCTGTCCCGGCTGGAGGGGGCGGACATCTATCTGATCTCGGCAGGGGGAGCCGTGGGCTGCGCCGCAGCCGAGTATCTGGACGAGGATTCGGTGGTGGTAAAGGAACTCATCATTGACCCCGATGTACTGCCTGCCGCCGCGGCCCAGCTGGCCGGGGCCCTCCCCGCTCTCCGCTACCATATCCGCACCCCGGCGGTGTGGCCCGGTCTGCCGGGAAGCTATATTCAGCCCTTTGGCATGATGAAATGGTATAACAAAGACAAGGAGGCCGCCTGGGGTGCCTCCACCAACTGCTATATGGGTCTGGCCTTTGATTGAGGACGAACGATACAGGGAGCGGCTGCCGGAGGCAGCCGCTTTTTTCACCCGTTGAGCGGAAAATTTTGATTACATTTCCCCGGCGGCTGTGGTAAAATGATAACAGAAGCCAACCACCAAAAGGAGGATGACAGATATGGCGGAAACCTTTATTACCATTGGCCGTCAATTCGGCAGCGGCGGACGGGAGATTGGCAAAAAAGTCGCGGAAGCCCTGGGCTTTCCCTATTACGACAAGGAACTTCTGGCGGTGGCCGCTGAGGAGAGCGGCCTGAGTCATCAGTTTTTGGAGAGCTATGACGAAAAACCCACGAACAGCTTTTTCTATTCCCTGGTCATGGGCCAGCAGAACCTGCTGACCGGCGCCCAGGGGGTCACAGTGGAACAGCTGGCGGCCAGGGCCCAGCGGGAAGCGGTGCAGTCAGTGGCCAACAAGGGCAGCTGCGTCATCGTGGGCCGGTGCGCCGACTATCTGCTCCGGGACCGGCCGGGGCTGGTCCGGGTATTCATCTGCGCCGATTGGGACAAGCGGATCGAGCGGGTGTGCCGCCGGGATGGCATGAGCCCCAAGGAGGCGGAGGATAAGCTGCGCCGGATGGACCGGACCCGGGCGTCTTATTACGGATTCCATACCGACCTGAAATGGGGGGCGGCGGAGACCTATGATCTGTGCATCAACTCCTCCAAAAAGGGCGTGGATGCCGCCGTGTCGCTGATCCTGGAATTCGTGAAGCAGCCGTGAGGCCTTCCGGAGACCGGGAGAACAGGAGGATCTGCTGGAGCGGTGGGCCGGCCGGGGCACCGCTCCAACTGTTTTCCTGGGCGCGGGCAAAATGACACGGAGAGAGACATAAAGTGAATAATTTGTGAAAATATCCGTTTTTTGACAGGGGGAACCGGCGGGATTGCTGGACGCTCCTCAAAAAAAGAAGGCAAGGAACAGAGGCTTTTTGTGAAAAATAACCATAGGCAGAGTCTTGCATTCCGGAAGAACGCAGTGTATAATTATGCACAGCTGAAAGGAAAGCAAAAGGAGAGAATGGAAATGAAAAACTGGCAGAAGATTATGAGCCTGGGTCTCGCCGGAGTCCTGAGCCTGTCCCTGCTCACAGCCTGCGGCGGCGGTGACAGCACTGCCAGCGCCGCGCCCTCCGAGGCCCCCGCTGAGAGTCAGGCCGCCGAGTCCGCGGCCCCCGCCCTTGAGAAGCTGGTCCTGGGGACCTCCGCCGACTATCCTCCCTATGAGTTCCACATTCTGGACAACGGCGAGGACAAGATCGTCGGCGCCGACATCGCGCTGGCGAAAGAGATCGCCGCCGATATGGGCGTTGAGCTGGAGATCGTGGACATGAACTTTGACTCCCTGCTGACCATGCTGGGCCAGGGCAAGTGCGACATGGTCATTGCCTGCACCGAGTCCACCCCCGACCGTGAGGCGGCTGCCGACAGCTCCGACCCCTATTATGAGGACCTGCCTCCCATGATCGTGGTCAAGAAGGCCGACCTGGATAAATACACTACGCTGGAGGACTTTACCGGTAAGAACGTGGGCGCCCAGACTGGTACCAACAAGGCTCTCATCGTGACCGGTGAGGACGAGGAAGTCGCCCCCATCCATATGACCGGCGCCAACCCCATCCTGCTCACCAACGTGGGCGACCTCATCAACCAGCTGGCCAACGGCAAGTGTGACGCCGTGGTCCTGGACGGCGCCGTGGCCGAGCAATACGCGGAAGCCAACGATGATCTGGCTATCGTGGACATTGAGATCGGCGAATCCGGTTTGCCCTGTGTCTGGGTCGCCAACGGGGACCCCATGAACCTGCTCCCCTCCATCAATGAGACCATCGCCCGTCTGAAGGGCGAAGAGGCCTTCCCCGCCATGCTGGAAGAGGCCGAAGTTCTCAGCGATCAGGCTATGGGCTGAGCGCAGTCCA
>JAQXNP010000125.1 GCA_029098065.1 Clostridiales bacterium
CACCCACGTGCTCTGCTGCGCCAGCGTGGAGGAGCGCACCCCGCCCCACGTCCCCGAGGGGGAGGGCTGGGTTACTGCCGAGTACTCCATGCTCCCCCGGGCCAACCGGGAGCGGAGCAAGCGGGACATTTCCAAGCTGAAGCTTTCTCCCCGCTCCGCCGAGATCCAGCGGCTGGTGGGCCGGTCCCTCCGGGCCTGTGTGGATATGAAGAAGCTGGGGGAGCGGACCATCACTGTGGACTGCGACGTGCTCCAGGGGGACGGCGGCACCCGCACCGCCAGCGTCACCGGAGGTTTCGTGGCTCTGGCTCTGGCCTGCCGGAAGCTGGTCCGGGAGGGCGCGCTCTCCGAGACGCCTCTCATCGACAGCGTGGCCGCCGTGTCGGCGGGCATCGTGGGGGACGAGCTGCTGCTGGATCTGTGTTATGAGGAGGATTCCTCCGCTCAGGTGGATCTGAACTGTGTCATGACCGGAACGGGCAAACTGGTGGAGATCCAGGGCACCGGCGAGGGCCGGGCCTTCACCATCGAGGAGCAGCGGGCGCTGGTGGACCTGTGCGCCGGGGGCATCCGGAAGATCCAGGCCATCCAGAAGGCCGCGCTGGAGGGCTGAACATATGAAAATGGTATTGGCCAGCAGGAATGCCCATAAGCTGGTGGAGATGAGAGAGATCCTCTCCCGTCTGGGCGTGGAAGTGGTGCTGGAGTCCGATGTGGGCGTGGACGTGGACGTGGAGGAGACGGGCGAGACCTTTGAGGAGAACGCCGCGCTCAAGGCCAAAGCCGTCATGGCGGCCGCCGGCCTGCCCGCCATCGCCGACGACTCGGGGCTGTGTGTCACCGCCCTGGGGGGCGGTCCGGGGGTCTATTCCGCCCGCTACGGCGGGGAGGGGCTCACCGACAAAGACCGCTATGAGCTGGTGCTGGACGGGCTCCGGGGACAGCTGGACCGCAGTGCGAAATTTGTCTCCTGCATCTGCTGCGCATTTCCCAACGGGGATGTGCTCACCGCCCGGGGCGAATGTCCGGGGGTCATCACCTATTCCCCCCGGGGGGAGGACGGTTTCGGTTACGACCCCATCTTTTTCCTGCCGGAACAGAAAAAGACCTTTGCCCAGATGACCGGGGCGGAGAAGAACGCCGTCTCCCACCGGGGACGTGCGCTGGCCAAATTTAAAACAGAATTGGAGAACTATCTCAATGGAACTGACAAGTAAGCAGCGTGCCCAGCTCCGGGGACTGGCCAACAGCCTGGACCCCATCCTCCACATCGGAAAGGGGGATCTGGGGGAAAATCTGATCCGGCAGGCGGACGACGCCCTGGAGGCCCGGGAGATCATCAAGTGCCGGGTGCTGGAGACCTCCGAACTCTCGCCCAAGGAGGCGGCGGATGCCCTGGCCCGGGCCACCCGCAGCGAGGTGGTGCAGGTGATCGGAACGAAATTCGTCCTGTATCGTCAAAGCCATAAAAAGGACAGAAAAGAGAAGATCGTGCTGGTAAAGTGAGGAGGGTCAGTCAATGAGGATCGGCATCTACGGCGGAACCTTCAACCCGCCCCACCTGGGGCACCTGACCTCGGCCAGGCTGGCGCTGGAGGCCCTGGGTCTGGACAGGCTCATTTTCGTCCCGACATCTGTCCCGCCCCATAAAGCTCTGCCGTCGGGCTCCCCGGCAGCGGAGGACCGGCTGGCCATGATCTCCATCGCCGCCGACGGCCTGCTGATGGGAGAGAAGGTGTCGGTGGACGATCTGGAGCTGAAGCGGGAAGGCAGGAGCTATACCGCAGATACGCTGCGGGTTTTCCGGGACCGCTTTCCGGAGGATGAGCTGTGGTTCCTGATGGGATCTGACATGTTTCTCTCCCTGGACCGGTGGCATGAGCCGGAGACAGTCTGTGCCCTGGCCCGTCTGGCTGCCTTTGCCCGGTCGGATGGGGATGACCGGGCTGTGATGGAAGCTCAGGCGGCCCGCCTCCGGAGTGCCTATGGGGCAAGGGTGGAGCTGCTGGCGCTGCCCGATACGGTGGAGGTGTCCTCCACCCGGATCCGGGAGAATATCCCGGCGGAGCGGGCGTACCTTCCCCCCGCGGTTTATGGGTACATCCTGCGGCATGGGCTCTATGACACCCATGCCGATCTGACGGCGCTTTCCGATGAGGATCTGCGGGCCTGCTCGCTGTCCATGGTCTATGCCAAGCGCCACGCCCACATCCTGGGGGTGGAGCAGGAGGCGGTGAAGCTGGCCCGCCGCTGGGGCGCCGATGAGGAATTGGCCCGGAGGGCCGGAATCCTCCATGACTGCACCAAGTATCTGGAACTGGATGAGCAGTTGCAAATCTGCGGGAAATATGGTATTGTATTGGACGATTTGGAGAAAGTGAGCGTAAAACTTCTCCACTCCAAGACAGGGGCGGCGCTGGCCCGGCATGTGTATGGCCAGTGTGACGAGATCTACTGGGCCATCTATTGGCACACCACAGGGAAGCCGGATATGAGCCTGCTGGAAAAAGTGATTTATCTGGCCGACTACATGGAGCCCAACCGGGATTTCCCGGGGGTGGAAGAGCTGCGGAAGCTCTGTTATGAGGATCTGGACGCCGCTCTCCTGCTGGGGCTGGAGATGAGTATTGAGGAACTCAACGAGCGCGGCGTGCCCATTCACAACAACACGCGGGGCGCGCGGGACTGGATGCTGAGCCACCGGAAAGGATCATAAAAAGCATGAACCAGAACAGCAGCGGCAGGGGCGGAAAGCGCCTGCAGAAACAGAACGAAAAATCTGCCCTGGGAACGGAAAAAAGACCCGGCGGGGAGAAGAATTCCGGGGCGGAGAGCGGATTTTTCCAGAGCAGGGCTTTTCGGGTCCTGACAATCATCGCTGCGGTCATCGTGGCGGCGTTTGTCTTCTGGCACTTTTTCTCGGCGGCTCCGAACATCGATCTGCCGGACCGGCCCCAGACCACTACTGTCGTGGATGATGACGGCAACCTGATCGAGGTGCCGATGGAAGGGCCCGGGGTGCCCAGTGATCAGAAAAAAGAGTTTTATACTTTCCTTCTGGTGGGGCAGGATACTTACGGAGGCGGCAACACGGACACCATGATGCTGGTGGCCTACGACGTACCCAATCAGGCGCTCAATGTCATGAGTCTTCCCCGGGACACCTATGTGAACTACAATGGCCGGAAAGTCCTCCTCAACTCGGTCTACAACCGGGCCGGCGGGGGAGACGAGGGCATTGCGGCGCTGAAAAAAGAGGTGGGCGAGCTCACCGGCGTGACCCCCTATTACCACGTCATTGTTCAATGGGAAGCGGTGGGCAAGCTGGTAGACGCCATTGACGGAGTGGACTTCAATGTGCCCCGGCGGATGTACTACAACGATCTGTCCCAGAATTTCAAGGTCGATCTCCAGCCGGGCATGCAGCATCTGGACGGGGACAAGGCCATGCAGCTCATCCGTTGGAGGCACAACAGTGATGACAGCGGCCATATCCTGAATTCGGGCTATGCCACCGGTGATCTGGGCCGGATCGAAACCCAGCAGGACTTTCTGAAGGCTATCATTAAAAAGTGCCTTCAGCCCGGGGTGCTGTTGCCCAATTTGGGTGAGTATGTAAAAATTTTTCAGGAGAACGTGGTCACTGACCTGACAGCCTCCAACCTGGCCTTCTTCGTCAAATCGGCGGTGAGCGGGCTGGACATGGACAACGTGGAATTTTTCACCATGCCCTATCGGGAGGCCGGCGACGGAGCCCACCTGCTGCCGGCGGGGAGCGAATTGCTGGAGATCATCAACGAGAAGTTCAATCCCTACAAGGACGATCTGTGGCTGGGAGAATTGGACCTGGTGACCAAAAAAACCTCTTCTTCCAGTTCCGGGAGCAGCACTCAGAATACCGGCTTTTCCGGCAGCACCAGCAGCACTCCGAAGCCGTCGGAGAGCGTGCGCCCGGCGGAGAGCGAGGCGCCGGCCCAGTCGGCTGGTCCCAACAATCCGCTGCCGCCGCCGGAGACCAGCGTATCCCCGTCTGAGAGTGTCCCGCCCGCCGAGAGTCAGGCCCCGGCGGAGAGCGAGGCGCCGGCTGAGAGCCAGGCCCCCGTTCCCTCGGCAGAGCCTGTACCTTCCGCCGATCCGGAGGAGGTCCTTCTCCCCCCGGGCGCATAAAGAAAAGGAGGAATCCCATGACACCGAAAGAGACCGCCCTGCTGCTGGCCAAAGCGCTGGACAGCAAGAAAGGCATCGATATCAAGGTACTGGAGACCGGGGCGCTCACCACTCTGGCCGACTATTTTGTCCTCTGTTCCGCTACCTCCACCACCCAGATCAAGGCGTTGGCGGACGCCTGTGAGAAGGCCATGAAGGAGCAGGCGGGAGAGAATCCCCACCATGTGGAGGGCCATCGGGGCGGTACTTGGGTCCTGCTGGACTTTTCCGCTGTGGTGGTGCATATTTTCAACGAGGAGGCCCGGGAGTTCTATGACCTGGAACGCCTCTGGAGCGACGCATCACCGGTGGATCTCACCGGAGTGCTGACGGAAAACTGAATCGGACGGAAAAAGCCGCGGATCCTTTTGAGGAAGGATCCGCGGCTTTTTTGACGGTTCCGAGCCGGATCAAAAGACCAGCTGCACCAGCAGCATATAGCATATGGTGCCCCCGGCGATGGAGAGGAGCATCTGCCGTTTCCACAGGTGTAGGACGATAACGACTCCGATCGCGATGAGTTCCGGGATTCCGTGACTGCCGGTGAAAAGGCTGACGCCCTTGAGGCAGTAGACCACCAGCAGACCGAAGACAGCCGGCGGGAGGGCCCTGCCCAAATATTGAACGTATTTTGGGGTGGGTTTCCCCGGAGAGATGAGAAAAAAGGGAAGGAACCGGGTGAGCATGGTGCAGGCCGCGATCACCGCGATGGTGATGATCCGCTGTGTGAGTGTCATGCCGTCGGGACCTCCTTTTTCCATTCCGCCCGGCCCATGAGGGTAAGGGCGGCCAGAATGGCCAGCATGGAGGGGATGAGGAAGCCGTCCGCTCCAAAGACCGTGAGGCAGAGCAGGGACAGGCCCAGCCCCAGAAGGGAACTGGCGTGGCGCTCTTCTTTGAGCCACTGCTCCAGAAAGATCACGACGAACATGGCCGTCATGACAAAGTCCAGCCCCTGGGTGTTGAAGGGAAGCATGGCCCCGAACAGCCCGCCCAGTGCGGCCCCGGTGAACCAGTAGAGCTGATCCAACAGGGTGACAAAAAAATAAAACCAGCCCCGGTCCACGCCCTCCGGGACCTGGGCGGAGCAGTTGACAGAGAAGGTCTCATCGCACATGCCGAAGATGAGATAACATTTCTTTTCTCCAGCGCCCTTGTATTTATCCAGCATGGAGATGCCGTAAAAAAGGTGGCGGGCGTTGAGGGTCAGCGTCAGAACAGCGGCCTGAATGGGGTCAAAAGCGCCCAGCAGAAGTTTCCCGGCCACAAACTCCATGGACCCGGCAAAAATGGTCAGGCTCATCACCATGGGATAGACGGCGGAGAACCCCAGGGAGCGCATGTAAATGCCGTAGGTCATGCCCAGGAACAGAAATCCGGTGAGAATGGGGATGGTATGGGGAAAGGCGGCCCGGAGGGCATTTCGCTTTACATGGTTCATTTGATTTGGCGCCTCCAGTCAGTTTTTCCAATATACCACAAAAAAGAGGCGGAATCAAGGCCGGAAACTGCGGCGGATTTACCTCCCGGCCGCGGGTTTCCCGTGACCGGCCGGGAAAAAGAGCAGCAGGCAGGGAAAAGACGCCTTTGAAAGACAAACAGATCCTCGGGCTGTTTTTCGACCGGTCCGGGGACGCTGGACAAGGCCGCGCGGACCTGCTGCGCCGGCGCGGTATTCCGACTTTTGGAGCTGACGCCGGTGGAGATGGGGGCGGGCCGGGCCCCGGACCGGACCACCACACTGGAATTCGGAGACGGCGTCTGGACGGCGGTCGGCGAGGGCGATTGAGCCGCCTGAAGCTGTGAAACGCAAAATGACCGGAGAGACAGCCTGCGGGCTGAACTCTCCGGCCCCGTTCTGCCGACGAAATGAATCACAGAATATGGTGATGCTCCAGGCCCCGAAGGACCTCCTCCGCCAGGACCCGCTGGCCCTGGGCATTCAGATGGTGGGGCGGGTGATCGTTGTACCACTCTGTGTGGTCCCGGAACCGCTCCGTGGTGTCCCAGAAAGCCACGCCATAGTCCCGGCACAGCCAGGCCAGCGCCCCGTTCCACTGGGGCAGCCGCTCCTGAGAGCGGTAAAAGCCGTAGCCCCGGGCAAACCAGAGGATGGAGAGGACCAGCAGGGGCCGCTCCCCATTGGCACGGAAGATGCCCTCCATATGGGCCAGATAGTCCTCCAGACGGGACTCGGGGAGCTTGATGTCATTGGTGCCGAAGGCCAGAATGACCCCGTCGGCCCCACCCGTCAGATGGGTGAATTTCCGATGGGCGAAGGCCGTTTCCCCGCCGGGCCAGCCCTCGTTGACCACGGTGACTTCCCGGCCCTTGGAACGGAGCAGTCCCTCCAGCAGGAGGGGCCAGCTGTCCTCCAGAGGGCCGGGCCAGCCCTCATCCCCCAGCCAGTAGCGGGTGTTGGAATCCCCGAAGGCCACCAGTTTCATCGGCCGCACTCCTCCCGATAGCCGTAGATAGGGGCTTTCCCGGTCCGCACCGCCCATTGGCGTTCTCCGTAGGCGTAGTGCCACCACTCGCAGGGATAGTTCACCAGCCCCACCGAGGTCATCAGGTTGTAGAGGAGCCGCCGGTTGTCCCTGGCTTCCTCCTGCCCGGCGGGACAGGCGTGTTCCAGCCAGTCGGTGTGGGCCATGTCGGTGAGGTCGTCAAAGCCGGTGCCCATGTCCAGCGGCACGCCGTCCCGGCACAGGGTGAGGTCCACCGCCCCTCCGGTGGTGTGGGGGGCGGGACGGCGAAGGCGGCGCACCGGCTTGGCCACAAAGTCATCGAGGATGAGTTCCACCTCGGCGGGACTGGCCTGGGGCCGCTCGTGGATGATAATCGCCTTGAACTGCTCGTAGATGGCCTGCTGGACTGACAGGGGGCGCAGTCCGTCAAAAATGAGGAGAGACCAGCCGTCGGGCAGTTGGGCGGCGGCCTGGGCCAGACGCTTGGTCACGCTCTCCCGGAGCAGACAGCAGTCCATGGCGCCGGGGAGCCCCTGACAGAGATAAGCGGCCCCATACTGGATCCGGTCGGACAGAAGGGTGGGGTCGGTGAGTCCTTCCCCGCACTCGGCGGGATCGGGGACCCGTTCCCAGTCTTCCTCAGGGGCGGGAGGGATTGGGGTCAGAAATCCGTTGGGGAACATCAAACCACCTCGAACCAGGAAGAGTCCACGCCGGTCTGGGCAAAGCCCGCCTTTTCCAGCAGGGCCAGGGCGGGGGCATTGGCGGAGGAGACAGTAAGGACGCACTTTTCCGCTTTGCCCAGGGTATCCATCAGGGACAGCAGGAGGGCCTGCCCGAAACCCTGCCGCCGGAACTCCGGATCAATGGCCAGAGCGGTGATCTCCGGCACCTTTTCACTCAAATCCAGATGGTAGGCGCCCACAAACCGGTCCCCCAGCCAGGCCAGGCCCAGCCGGTGGTTGGGGATGCGCAGGCCGGCGGGGTCCACGGTCCGGGCGTTGGGGACGTCCCGATAGGCCCGGTCCATCAGCTCCGCGTAGCACTTGTCATCCAGAGCTTTCTTCAGAGGGCGCAGAGAGAGCCTGACTGCCGGCCGGTCCCGCCCGGCCAGAGGGCGGGCGAAGGTGAGCAGGTCGTGAACGTGGGTGAGCCGCCATACCCCGACGGGGCCGGGGTGAAGGGGTTCTCCCTCGGGCAGAGAGGCGGCCCAGACCTGTTTGGCCCCGGCCTTTTTCAACTTTTCCATGCCCTTGCCCAGCGCTTCGCCGAGACGGTCCTCGGGACAGTCCCGGAGGATGATATAGCCGATGCCCCGGACGGGGATCTCACGCTGAATGACTTCCAATACCATGGCTGGGCCTCCTCTTACAGAATGATAAGCTCCTTGGGGGAGTGGGTGATGTCGGTGCAGCCGCCTTCTTCCATGCGGACCACGTCCTCGATGCGCACGCCGAACTGGCCGGGGAGATAGATGCCCGGCTCGGCGGAGACCATGGCCCCTACGGGCATGGGGGTGGTGTCCCGGGGGTTGGCGTTGGGGGACTCGTGGATCTCAATGCCCACGCTGTGACCGTAGCCGTGGCCGAAGTAGGGGCCGTAGCCCGCGTCCTGGATAACCTGGGCGGCGGCCTTGTGGATGTTTACGCCGGGCACCCCGGCGGAGGAGGCGGCGATGCCCGCCGTTTGGGCGGCCAGTACGGTCTCATAGACCCGGCGCTTGTCGTCGTTGATCTCGCCCAGGGCCACGGTGCGGGTCATGTCGGAGCAGTAGCCCTGATAGATGCAGCCGAAGTCCATAGTGATGAACTCGCCCTCCCGGACCTGCCGGGGGCCGGGGATGGCGTGGGGCCGGGAACCGTTGGGGCCGGAGGCCACGATGGGATCGAAGGACACCTTCTGCGCCCCCATGCGGAGCATGTCATAAACCAGTTTGGCGGCGATCTCCGCCTCGGTAACGCCGGGCTTAATGAAGTTCAGAATCTCGGAGAAGGCCCGGTCGGTAATCTCCTGGGCCTTGACCATCCGGGCCAGCTCTTCCTCGTCCTTGGCGGCCCGGAGGTCCAGAATGAGCTTTCCCGCAGGCACCAGCCGGGCGTGGAGATCCCGCTTGAGCTGCTCGTACTGGCCCAGGGACATATAGCTCTCCTCAATGCCCAGCGTCTTGATGTTATAGGCGTCCAGGAATTCGTTGATGAGCTTGAAATAGTTCCGGCCCCCGTCCACCATGACCACCTCGGCGTCGGTGACGGTCTCCCGGGCTACCTCAATGTAACGGGAGTCGGTGATATAGCGGACGGCGCCGGGAGCGGCCACGGCAAAGCCCTCCCCGTGGAGACCCACGGCGTAGAACTCGCCGGGCTCGGAGGAGATAAGCATGGCGTCGATCTGGTATTCCGGCAGCCTGCCGGCAATCTGTTTGAGATGGTTCATGGTGAAAACTTCCTTTCTGTATCTGGGGCCGGGAGCCGGAACGCGGCTTCCCCCGGGCTGTGCGGGATATGTGTCAGGACTCCGGAAGACCGCTTTATTGCCCCCGCAGATATCCCGGAATATGCGGACATGTGGATTTGCCCGCGGCAGATTTGTGACGGATGGTGTCAGGGGTGTTCCCTGAGATACATTCTCTTCATGGCCAGAGCGTCCTGTTCCTGTGTGCCGGCGCTCTCACAGATGAAGGTGGGGCCCCAGCCCCGCCGGGCCACAGCGGCCATCAGAGGCTCCGGGTCCGGGCCGAAC
>JAQXNP010000126.1 GCA_029098065.1 Clostridiales bacterium
GACATCCGCCGTCTGCGCCACCGTGAGATAGGAGGCGGACATGTAGCCCTCCACGGTCTGGAAGTCCACTTTGTACCAGCCGTTGCCGGCATCCTCCAGCACCACCACGTTGTCGCCCTTGGCGGCAGTGGCCAGAATGGCAGAACTGGTATTGGCCTCCTTGCGGAGGCGGAGGGCGTCGGCGGACACGGTGCCGATCCCCAGACTGGCGGCGGAAGCGCTTACAACACACAGAGCGGACAGGGCGGAAGCCATGATGGCGGCGCGCAGGAATTTACCGGACAGGTGCATGGCGGCGTTCTTCCTTTCTCACTTCTCTTATGGTAAAGATGTTGCGGAAACGGGAGTGTTTCGCTTATTTGCTGGAGAGGGCCCGCTCCAGCCAGATGGAGCCCACATCCATCGCGGCGTAAAGACTGTCTTTTTCACTCTTCTTGACCACACGGTCCCGGCTTTTCAGGTCGGGATCGGTCAGCTGGAGCTGGACAGAGACCTTGGTGGCCACACTCAGATCCTTTTCTTTCTCGGAGGAAAGGATCTGGAGAACAACGATATATTTATCGGCCATGCTGCCGTAGTAGATGAGATTGTCCTTCCTGCGAAGGGGACGGCCTTTATAGACCAGAGGGAATGTTTTCTTGTCGGCCATGGGATACCTCCAAAGTTTTGTTGCCGGTTTGTTTCAAAAGCTGTAACCAAATTGTAACACATGGTTGCCGCAGTGTCAACGGCCAGCGGAGAGAAATCCCCCCGGTAAATTGGTCGGAAATTGCCGCCTGTGATTCTTTTTCGGGGGGATCTGCATCCGGCCGGCTTGCATTTTGGGCCGGCGTTGTGATAAGGTGTTGGGAAAGATCACGACGGGAAAGGAAAACTGCCATGGAAGTATTCTGGGATGCGGGATTTACCGTTCTTTTTCTGGCGGCCTTTGGAGCGCTGGCTCTGCGATGGCTTGCGTCCTGCGGAGTCAGGGCGCCCGCCCCTTTTTCCGATCCGCTGCCTGTCAGGGCGAAAGAGCGGCCGGAGCGCAGAACGTTGTGGAAGGTGTTCCTGGCCGCGCTGCTCTTTCGGATCCTGTTTGCCCTGGGGAGTTTGCTCCTCTATGATCTGTTGTCGGGAAAGACACTGGGGCTGGCGGAACTGCCCGGGCTGTGGTGCCGGTGGGACGCGCCTCACTACGTGAATCTGACGGAACTGGGCTACGGCGTTTATCTCGAGGACGGCCAGCCGCTTTTTCTGGTGTTTTTCCCCCTGTACGTGTGGTTGACCCGGCTTTTCCGCGTGATCGTTCCGGACACCGCTCTGGCCGGGATGACGGTGAGCGCGCTCTGCTTTGCCTGGGGGTGCGTCTATCTCTACCGTCTGGGATGCGAGGAGTACGGCCCCAGGCTGACCCGCCGGGCGCTGATACTGCTGATCGCGTATCCCTTTTCCTTTTTCTTCGGCGGGATCATGACGGAGAGCCTGTTTCTCCTCACCACTGCCGCCGGGCTTTATCACATCCGGCGGCACCAGTGGGGGAGAGCCGCGGTCTGGGGCATTCTGGCCGCGCTCACCCGGATGATGGGGCTGATCCTCATCGGAGCCGCTGTCGCGGAGCTGTGCAACGAAGTGCAGCCCTTTTCCGCCTCCGGAAAAGAGCGGCGGGCCCTGCTGGACATCGGAAAGCGGCTGCCCCTTTTGTGCGCCCCCATTCTGGGGAGCCTGGGCTACCTGGCCCTCAACGCCCATGTGGCGGGAGATCCCTTTGCCTTCACCGAGATGCAGGCCCACTGGAGTCAGGGGTTTCAGTGGTTCCCCGGGGTGCTGCGCTATCTGATCCGAAACGCCCTGACCTGGCCCACAGTCTCCACACGGTGGGAGATGTGGATCCCGGAGCTGGTGCTGTTTCCTCTGTTTGCCCTGATTCTGCAGCGGGGATGGAAGCGGCACCGGAGCATGTTTACCCTCTATGGTTTTGTATATGTGATCCTGAATTACTGCCTGTCCTGGCTGCTCAGCGCCGGGCGGTATCTGTCCTGTGCGGTGCCCTGCTTTTTCCTGCTGGCCGACCAGCTGGAGGGGAAGCCGAAGCGGACGGCGGCGCTGGCCGTGGGGATGGCGGTCCTTCAGGCGGTGTTTCTGTACCGGTATTTCTGCTGGGGACAGGTCATGTGAACACAGAACGGGGCGGCCTCGCGATGAGGCCGCCCCGTTCCTTTGGGGAGATGAGAACTCAGGCCCGGCGGACACGGCGGACCAGCGTGACGGTGACGGTGATCAGAGCGGCGGCCATCAGCGCGCCCTCAAGGAGCTGGGCCCAGGTGACGCCGAAAAGAGTGACGGTGAGGAAATAGCGCTTCATCAGATAGGCGTGATAGCCCCCCAGAGAGGCAAGCTCAGCGGCGGCGGCCGCCGGGGCGTGGCGGTGGGAGGCGCAGGCC
>JAQXNP010000127.1 GCA_029098065.1 Clostridiales bacterium
GAGCTGGCGCTGGCCGCTCTGTGCGTCTCCCTGGAGAAATGGGACAGGTATACCCTGGCCGCCCTCTTTGACGATGGCGTGATCCTTTTTCGCCACGCCCTGGCCCTCCGGGCCGGAAGCGATGCCGGCGTGGGGCCGGAGGAACTGTCCGCGGCCCGGCAGGCCGCCGCCCTTCCTTCCGGAACCCTTCTGCGGGCCGTTCAGGTCCTGGAGGATCTGCGCTCCGCCGCCCAGTTCAACGTGGGCGCGGGTCATCTGTGCGGGGCAATGGCGGCCTCCCTCAGCGCCGCCCGCTTCACCCTTCCCGATAGGAGGTAACAAAACCCATGACAGAGATCATCGGCATCCGCTTTAAAAACGGAGGCAAGGAATATTACTTCGATCCCAGGGGCACCGACGTTCACGTGGGGGACGAGGTCATCATTGAGACAGCCAAGGGCCCCGAGTTCGCCGTCTGCTCCAAGGCCAACACTCAGGTGGAGGATGACGCGGTGGTTCAGCCTCTGCGGCCCCTGCTCCGCCTGGCCACCGACCGGGACCGGGCCACCCTCCGCCACAATCAGGAGCGGGAGGAGTACGCCTTCCAGGTCTGCCAGCAGAAGATTCTGGACCATAAGCTGGAGATGAAGCTGGTGCGTTGCGAGTGCTCCTTCGACGGCAATAAGCTCCTCTTTTTCTTCACCAGCGAGGGCCGGGTGGACTTCCGGGCTCTGGTAAAGGACCTGGCCTCCACCTTCCACTCCCGCATCGAGCTGCGGCAGATCGGCGTCCGGGACGAGTCCAAGCTGCTGGGCGGCCTGGGCATCTGCGGCCGGCCCTTCTGCTGCAACGCCTTCCTGGACCAATTTCAGCCCGTGTCCATCAAGATGGCCAAGACCCAGGGGCTCTCTCTGAATCCCGCCAAGATCTCCGGCGCCTGCGGGCGGCTGATGTGCTGCCTCAAATACGAACAGGAGGCCTATGAGGATGCGGTAAAACGGATGCCCAAAAACGAATCCTTTGTGGAAACCCCCGACGGCGTGGGGACAGTGAGCGCCGTGGATTTCCTCCGGGAGCGGGTAAAGGTCCGCCTGGAGGACGTCCCCGACGCCCCCCAGACCTACGCCCCCGATGAATTGAATGTCATCCGCAGCGGCAAGGGCCGCCGTCCGGAGGGCTATGTGGCCCCGCCCAAGGAGGAGCTGGAAAAGCTCCGCAAATCCACCCCCGCTCCCCAGCCGGATGAGCCCCGGGATCTCTCCGGCAGCGTCAGTGCCGCTCTGGCTTCTCTGGAAGGAGAAGAAAAGTCCCCGGGCAGACCCCGCCGGAGAGGCGGGGACCGGCCTCTCCGGCAAAAGGAATCCCAGCAGTCCAGGCCCAGGGCCGAGAGCAAGCCCAGAAATGAACCCAGGCCCCGGCAGGAAACCCGGCTCAATGGTGGGGAACTTGCCCGGGAGACCCCGTCCGGTCAGAGCCGGAATCGCCGGAGACGGCGGAGAAGCGGCGGAAAACCCAAGGAGGGCGGTTCCTCCGGGAACTCGTGAGGAACCACAGACCCTTTTTCCCGTAAAACCAACGGGCGGCCCCTTTTCGAGGCCGCCCGTTTTCCGTATTTCCGTTCTCTCCGGACCGCTCAGGCGGTCCACTTGTCCCAGAACGCCCGCAGGCCCGCCGGGAAGCACAGCAGCATGGACACCACCGCGCCGAAGCCCGCCTGGAAGATCTGGAAGGGCAGCTTCAGCAGGGCTGCCGCCGCATCGGCATAGACAAACGTGCGGCCCAGAGAATAGCCCACCACGTTGATGACCACGCCCAGCAGAACACCCACCAGAGCGCCCCGCACCCGATGCTTCGGAAACAGCCGGTGGGCGCACAGGGATACCGCCACCGCCTGGAGCCCGTGCGTTGCCAGAGAGACGAACATGGGGGCGGGGTAGAAGAAGAAATCACCCAGAAAAGCGCCTACGCCGCCCACCAGAAAGGCCCCCAGGGGGTCCAGCAGAATGGCGGCGGTGCAGATCACCGCGTCGTTCAGATACAAGTGCCCGCCGGGCACAGGAATGCTGAAGGAACTCATCACCACGTTCATGGCCATGAACATGGCGGCTATGGTGAGCCATTTGGTGGGGTGTTTGGTACGGAATGCTGTTTCGGGGGACATGGCGATCGTTCCTTTCTGTTTCCTGCTGTGATGCGCCCTGCAGCAGACACTGTAATTGTTTGGGCAGACATTATCATAGTCCCATTCTGACCTCTTTTAAATATCCAATACAGGAAAATTTAAAGGGGCCAGATCAGGAAGCAGCGGAGTCCCAACCAACCGGTTTCTTTCCCTTGATTCGAAAGAAACCCCCTTTCTTTTCTTCTGTTCTGTGCTATACTATCTCATAATATCATATATTTTTATTTAAAGAGGTCTTTTCATGAATGAACTCTCCTGGCATGACCGGGGCCGGCTGTGGCTCCGGCTGGGCATCCGGCTGGGGCTTTTTGCCCTGGCTGCTGCCCTGCTTCTCCGTTTCGGCCCGGCCCTCATCTCTCTGTTCGCCCCCTTCCTTCTGGCCGCGGTGGTGGCCTGGATGCTCAACCCCGCAGTCAAATGGCTGGTCAAAAAACTGAACTGGCCCAGAAAGACCCTCTCCCTGCTCCTGATCCTGCTGGCCTTCGCCGCCCTTTTCGGCCTGTTCTGGGCGCTGGTGTCCGGACTGGCGGGAGAGATTATTTCCCTGGCCGGGGACTGGGAGGCCATGATCACTTCCCTCCAGGGCGTTATGGATACCCTCAACTCTACCTTTTCCCGTGTCATGAAGCTCCTTCCCGAGCAGGCCCGACAGACGGTGGACGATCTGGTGTCCCACTTCTTCACCTGGCTGGAAACCTTTATTCCCCGTCTCCTTTCCATTTCTCTGGACCTCATTACAGACGCGGTCAAGGGCCTTCCCTCCTTCGCGGTCGCCTCCATCGTCTTTGTCATGGCCTCCTATTTTCTCACTTCCGACTGGCCCCGGCTCCGGAGTGTTCTGACGGACAAGCTCCCGGAAGGGCCCCAGGTCTTTCTGGTTCAGGTCCGCCGGGCGGTATCGGCGGGCTTCGGCGGCTATATCAAGGCCCAGGTGATCCTCTCCATCGGCGTCTTTTTCATCCTGCTGGGGGGCTTTCTCCTGATCCGGCAGTCCTATGGTCTCCTGCTGGCGCTGGTGCTGGCGGTGCTGGACTTTATCCCCATCATCGGCGCGGGCACCGTGATGGTCCCCTGGGCGGTGGTGGACCTCATCACCGGGGAATTCCGCCACGCCCTGGGGCTGATGGTGGTATGGGGCATCGTGGCGCTCTACCGCCGGGCTGCCGAACCCCGGGTTCTGGGAAACCAGACCGGATTGTCCCCCATTCTGTCCCTGGTAAGCGTCTATGTGGGCATGAAGGCAGCGGGCGTCTGGGGCATGATTCTGGGCCCCGTCCTCTGTCTGGTGGTGCTGAATATTCTGAACGCCGGGGTGCTGGACGGAACCCTCTCCGATCTTCGAATGCCGGCCTCTGATCTGTGCGCCATTCTGAAAAGCGGAAACACCTCCGGCCAGAATTGAGGCCGGCGGAGAACGGTTCCGCGTGTCTGCCGCCGTGTTCACCCGGCCGTCCCTCTTCGGATACGGCGCCAAAAAAGCAGTTTCTTCTGTCATACGCAGAAAAAGCCCGGCTGGCAGTTTCCTCTGCCAGCCGGGCTCTCTTTTCTCAATCCAGTTGGAACTGTCCGGTATAGAGCTGATAGTACCGGCCCTTTTCCGCCAGCAGCTCCTCGTGGCTGCCCTTTTCCTGGATCTGCCCGTGCTCGATGACCACGATGCAGTCGGAATTGCGGACGGTGGACAGCCGGTGGGCGATGACGAATACCGTCCGGCCTTCCATCAGGGCGTCCATGCCCTTCTGGATCAGCGCCTCGGTCCGGGTATCAATGGAGGAGGTGGCCTCGTCCAGGATCATCACCGGGGGGTCGGCCACGGCGGCCCGGGCGATGGCCAGCAGCTGCCGCTGGCCCTGGGACAGATTGGCCCCGTCCCCGGTGACCATGGTCTGGTATCCCTCGGGGAGGCGGCGGATGAAGGAGTGGGCCCCCGCC
>JAQXNP010000128.1 GCA_029098065.1 Clostridiales bacterium
GCCAGCCTGTCCGCCACCAACGTGGCCGCCGCCGAGAAGGAGGCCAGCCTGAAGGTCCTCAGCTATGAGACCTCCACCTACGTCGCCATGGGCTGCAACCTGTCCACTCCCGCCCTGCAGGATAAAAACGTCCGTCAGGCCATGAGCTATGCCATCGACCGGCAGGCCATCATCGATGTGGTGTTCGCCGGCCAGGCCGTGCCCTGCTCCATGATGCCTCCCGCCATGGGCCACTGGTCCCTGGATGTGTCCGATATGGACCTTTACAAGACCGACGTGGAGAAGGCCAAGCAACTCATGGAGGCTGCCGGCTACAATGAAAACAACCGCCTGACCCTGAAGGTGGCCGCCGGCCTGCTGGACTACATCCGTCAGACCGCCGTAGTCCTCCAGCAGCAGCTGAGCGAGATTTACATCGACCTGGAGATCACCAACCTGGAGTCCGGCGAGTACGTGGACATCTGGGGCAAGATGAGCACTCCCGAGGCCGGCTTTGACCTGATGGTGGTCAGCGACGGCGCCGGCACCGATCCCAACCGCGCCATCTCCTTCTTCTTCGGCACGGGCTCCGGCGCCAACTTTACCGGCTTCTCCAACGAGCGCGTGGATGAGCTCTGCGCTCTGGGCATCGCCACCACCGATGAGGCCAAGCGCGAGGAGTACTACAATGAGGCTCAGGAAATCTGCATCGATGACTGCTCCAAGCTCTGCATCGCCAGCCCCATGAGCTACATTGTCACCTCCGCCAGCGTGGAGGGCTTCCATCCCTCTGCCGCCGACGCCAGCAACCTCCGCGATACCTATCTGGCTCAGTAAATTTTCCGTGGGGATGGGACAGCGGACAGCTTCCACTGTCCCATCCCCCTGTTTTATCCTTGAGCGCTGACAATTTCCAATCGGCCGGAACCGCCGGTTGGGCATTGTCAGCACTCAAACGCACTATTCCGGGAGTGTGACATCTTATACCATGAAAAATTACATTATCCGCCGTGTTCTTCAGGTTATCCCCGTTTTATTCGGCATCAGCGTTCTGATCTTCGCTGTGATGAAAATGATCCCGGGCGACGTAATCTCGGGCATTCTGGGCATCGGGCCACCCCTGAGCTCCGTGCCCAGCTGGCCGCCAAATACGGTCTGGACCGCCCCTATATCGTCCAGTATCTGGACTGGATCGGCGGGGTGCTCCGCGGGGACTTTGGGGAGTCCATCCGGACCTCCGCCCCCATCCTGCCTGAAATTCTCAGCCGTTTCAAGGTTACCGCCGAGCTGACCATTCTGGCCGCCATTATCTCCTGGATCATTGCCATTCCCCTGGGCGTGCTGGCCGCGGTAAAGCGCAACTCCTGGGTGGACCGCTTTGTCCGGGTGTTCGCTCTGCTGGGTGTCTCTGTTCCCGGCTTTGCTCTGTCCATTCTTCTGATCCTGGTCCTGTCCCTCTGCTTCCACTACTTCTCCCCTCTGGGCTATGTGGGATTCTTTGAAGATCCCATCCGCAATCTGGAGATCATGATCCTCCCCGCCTTTATCCTGGGAATCAGCATCTCGGGTTCGGTGATGCGTATGACCCGATCCTCCGTACTGGAAGTGCTCCGTCAGGACTTCATCAAGACCGTTCGGGCCAAGGGAGCCAGTGAGCGGGTCGCTATTTTCAAACACGCTCTGCGCAACGCCCTCATCCCCATCATCACTCTGATCGGTATGCAGATCGGCTCTCTGCTGGGCGGCGCGGTCATTGTGGAACAGATTTTCTCTCTCCCCGGTTTGGGACAAATGACGCTCACCGGCATCAATCAGCGGGATTACCCTGTCGTCCAGGGCTGTGTTCTTTTTATTGCCTTCATCTACGTGCTGGTCAACCTGCTGACCGATCTGCTGTACGCCTATATTGATCCCCGAATCTCTTACGACTGAGGTGACGCGCAATGAGAAAACTGTTACAGACTCTGCGGGAACTCTGGCGCGACCCCATGGGCAAAATCAGTATCATAGGCATACTTCTGATTATCCTGATGGCTATTTTCGCCCCCCAGCTCTCTCATTACGGTCCCGAGAAAATGGTCGGAATCCCCAAATCAGCCCCTAACGCTCAATTCTGGTTCGGTACCGATAACTACGGCCGGGATATTTTCAGCCGTATCATTTACGGCGCCAGGGTCTCTCTTCAGGTCGGCATCATCGCCGTTGGAATCGGCGCCACTGCCGGTTATATTCTGGGACTCATTGCCGGCTACTTTGAGGGCTGGGTAGACCGTGTCATCATGTGCATCATGGACATTCTCTTCGCGTTTCCCTCGATCCTGCTGGCCATTCTGATCTCTACCGTCCTGGGCCGGGGACTGGTCCCCACCATGGTGGCCATCGGTATCGTCAATATCCCGGTTTTTGCCCGGACGGTGCGGGCCTCCGTCATCTCGGCCAAGAGCCTGGAGTACGTGGAAAATGCCCGCAGCGTGGGTGTGAAGACCTGGCCCATTCTGATCCGGCATATCTCTCCCAACGTGGTGGCCCCCTTCACCGTTCAGGCTACGCTGGCCCTCTCCAGCGCCATCCTTACGGAAGCTTCCATGAGCTTTCTGGGCCTGGGCATTCAGCCCCCTGACCCCTCCTGGGGTTCCATGCTCTCCGAGTCCCGGGCCTTTATGGAGCAGGCCCCCTGGATGGCCATCTTCCCCGCGCTCTTCATCATCGTCACCATCCTGCTTTTCAATATTCTGGGCGACAGCCTCCGCGACGTGCTGGATCCCAAACTCAAGCTGTAACGGGAGGAATCGAGGATATGGAACACCTGTTAGAGATCCGGAATCTCTCCATCGAACTCCCTCAGGGGAAACGTCAGCCGCCTGTAAAGCTGGTGGAAGGCGTGGATCTGGACATTGACAAGAAACAGAACTTCGGCATCGTAGGCGAATCGGGCTGCGGGAAGAGCATCACCTGTTCGTCCATCATGGGCCTGCTCTCCTATCCCCTGACATTGGGCAAAGGCAGCAGCATCCGCTTTCAGCAGGAAAATGGAAATGAGGTGGAGATCACTTCCCTTCCCTCTTCCGAGCTGCGGAAGATCCGGGGCAAGGAAATCTCCATGATCTTCCAGGAGCCCATGACCGCTCTGGATCCCACGTCGACCATCGTGGCCCAGATCGAAGAGACCCTCCGCTTTCACACCAGCCTCACCAAAGCAGAAATGCACGATGCCGCTTTGGCGATGCTGAAAAAAGTCAATATTCCCCGGCCGGACCAAATCCTGCTGGATTATCCCCACCACCTCTCCGGCGGCATGCTCCAGCGGGTGATGATCGCCATCGCCCTCATCAACAACCCCAGGCTTCTGATTGCCGATGAGCCGACCACCGCTTTGGACGTGACGATTCAGGCCCAGATTCTGGATCTGATGAACGAGCTGCGGGAGAGCTTTGACACCTCGGTCATCATGATTACCCACGACTTGGGCGTGATCGCCGAAACCTGCGAGAAAGTCGCTGTCTTCTACGCCGGTCAGGTGGTGGAGCAGGCCAGTGTCGAGGAAATTTTTCATGCCACTGCCCACCCCTACACCGCCGGACTTCTGAAGTCTGTCACCTCTCTGGGCGGCGCGGAAAAAAAGCTTTACACCATCCAGGGCACGGTACCGACAGCAGGCCATTTCGGTTCCGGCTGCCGTTTTGCCGACCGCTGCGACCACTGCACCTCCCGCTGCCGGGAGGCCGCCCCCGCCTTGACTGAGATCGCCCCCGGGCACCTGTGCCGCTGCTGGCTCCATGCCCCGGAAAAGGAGGCCGCCCAATGAGTGAGCACACTGTTTTGCTGGATGTTCAGCATCTTCAGACTTATTTCCCCATCAAGGGCGGCGTGGTCCATAAAACAGTGGGCCACGTTCACGCCGTGGAGGACGTCTCCTTTCAGATCCGGGAACAGGAGACCTTCGGCCTGGTCGGTGAGTCGGGCTGCGGCAAATCCACCACCGGCCGCACCATTCTGCGGCTCATCGAACCTACCGGCGGCAAAATCTTCTTTGACGGACAGGACCTGTGCCAGCTGGATCGGGAAGCCATGCGCCAGAAACGGCGGGATATGCAGCTGGTCTTTCAGGACCCCTATTCTTCCCTGAATCCCCGGATGACCGTCCGGCGTCTTCTGGAGGAACCTCTTCAGACCCACTTCACCCTCACTCAGAAGGAAATGAATGAGCAGGTCCTCTGGATCGCCCACGCGGTGGGTCTGTCTCCCGAGCAGTTGGAACGCTATCCCCATCAGTTTTCCGGCGGCCAGCGCCAGCGGGTGAGCATCGCCCGGGCTCTCATTACAAAGCCCCGCTTTGTGGTGGCGGACGAACCGGTTTCCGCTCTGGATGTGTCCATCCAGGCCCAGATCCTGAACCTGCTCTTTTCGCTTCAGGAAGAGCTGAAGCTGTCCTATCTCTTCATTTCCCATGATCTGAACGTGGTCCGGCATATCAGCAATCGGATCGGCGTTATGTATCTGGGCCGTATCATGGAACAGGGCAATACCGAATCGGTCTACCGCAATCCGCTCCACCCCTATACCCGAGCTCTCCTCTCCGCCATCCCCAAGCTGGACCCGCTGGAAGAAAAGCACCGCATTCAATTGGAGGGGGATGTGCCCAGCCCGGCCAATCCCCCCAAGGGATGTCCTTTCCACGACCGGTGTTCCAAATGCATGGAGATCTGCAAACAGTCCGTTCCGGAAGAAAAAGAACTGGAGCCCGGCCACCGTGTCTCCTGCCATCTCTACGATTGATCCGTGAGGCGGACGGGCAAAAAGGAAGTTATTTGATATGCGTCTCATCTCGGTTTCCGACTATTCCGCCCTCAGCACCGCGGCGGCAGATCTGATCGCCGCCCAGATCCTTCTGAAACCCGCCTGTGTTCTGGGGCTGGCCACCGGCTCCTCTCCCGTGGGAGCTTACCGGGAGCTGGTAAAACTCCATCAGGCCGGCCGGCTCAGCTTTTCCCGGGTGACCACTTTCAATCTGGATGAATATCGTGGACTGCCCGACGATCACCCCCAGAGCTATCACACATTTATGAACCAGAATCTTTTCCGGGCTGTGGACCTGCCCTCCGGAGCCGCCCATCTGCTGGACGGCATGGACCCGGACGCCGCGCGTCAGTGCGCAGGCTATGAAGCCGCCATTCACGCCGCCGGCGGCATCGACCTTCAGCTGCTGGGGATGGGCCACAACGGCCATATCGGCTTCAACGAACCCGCCGATTTCTTCCCCCTGGACACCCACTGCGTGGATCTGACCCCCTCCACCCGGCAGGCCAATCAGCGGTTCTTCCCCTCTCTGGACGATGTGCCCCGGCAGGCCTACACCATGGGCATCCGCACCATCCTGTCCGCCCGCCGCATCCTCATCCTGGTACACGGCGCCGACAAGGCGGAGATTCTGAAAACGGCCTTCTATGGCCCGGTGACCCCCCAGGTCCCCGCTTCCATTCTTCAGCTCCACTCCGACGTGACCCTCGTCGCCGACGAGGCTGCCCTCAGCGCCCTGTGACAAAAAAGGAAAGGTCGATCGTATGCCCCGCATTCTGATTTCCGGCTCCAGAGAGGGCTGTGACAACTACATCAACGCCGTCCGCGCCGCCGGCGGCGAGCCGTTCGGCAGCAACCTGCCCCCGGGGGACGGAAGCTATGAACCTCTACGCCGCACCCGCGGGGATCAGATGGATCCCGCCTATTTCAACCAGCCCAACACCGCCTCCCACGGCATCGATCTGGAGCGGGATGAAGTCGAACTGGCTCTGGCCAGACTCTACCTGAGTCTGGGAAAGCCCATCCTGGGCATCTGCCGGGGGCACCAGCTCCTCAATGTGGCGCTGGGTGGCGATCTCCGCCAGGACATCGGCGATCCCCTTCACCTCTTCCACACCCGGGGGGAGCTGCCTCAGGACCGTGTCCATCCGGTCCACGCCGCGCCGGGCAGCTTTCTGGAGGTCCTCTACGGCCCCGTGTTCCCCGTGAACAGCTCCCACCATCAGGTGGTGGAGCGGCTGGGAGAAGGCCTGCGGGCCGCCGCCTGGTCGGAGAGCGGCCTTGTGGAGGCCCTGGAACATGAGTCGCTGCCTGTCCGCACGGTTCAGTGGCATCCGGAGCGGATGAGCTACGGCCTCCGCCGCCCCGATACGGTGGACGGCGCTCCCATCTTTCAGTGGCTGGTGGCCGCCGCGGGTAAGTAAATGGAATCAAACAGAAAAGGGACCTGGAAGCCGGTGCTTCCAGGTCCCTTTTCTGTTTGATTCAGGAATAACGCCGCGGGCCGCGCCACGTCTCATCCCTGACCGTAGTAGGCGTCCTTTCCGTGCTTGCGCAGGTAGTGCTTGTCCAGAAGCTCCCGCTGCATGCTCCCCCGGCCGGGCTCCAGCATCAGGGCGTGGAAATCCATGAAGGCCACCTCTTCCAGCACCACCGCGTTGTGCACCGCCTCCATGGGGTCCTTCCCCCAGGTAAAGGGGCCGTGGCTGTTCACCAGCACGCCCGGCACCGCCATGGGCGGGATCTTCTGTTCCGAAAAGGTCTCCACAATGACCTTTCCGGTGTTCTTTTCGTAGCTGTCCCGGTCCTCCGGGGTCCCGATCTCCTCCGCCGTCATGGCCCTTGTGCAGGGGACCTCCCCGTAAAAATAGTCCCCCTGAGTAGTACCCATAGCCGGGATGCCCCGGCCCGCCTGAGCGAAGCTGGCCGCCCAGCGGGAGTGGGTGTGGACGATGCCGCCCACCTCGTTCCAGGCCCGGTACAGCTCCAGGTGGGTGGCCGTGTCGCTGGAGGGTTTGTATTTCCCCTCCACGATCCTTCCGTCCAGATCCACCACCACCATGTCCTCCGGGGCCATGCCCTCATAGGGTACGCCGGAGGGCTTGATCACCACCAGTCCGGAGCTCCGGTCGATCCCTGAGACATTTCCCCAGGTGAAGGTCACCAGATCATACCGGGGCAGCAGGAGATTAGCCTCGCAGACCTGTTGTTTCAGCTCTTCCAGCATGGGACTTCCCCTCCTCAAACCGTACCTGCAATATGGAACATGCCCCAGCGGCTCTCCCCGGCGGATTGGTGGCAAATCCCGGCCATTCCGTAGGCGAACCGGCTGTCCTCCGCTGTCAGCAGGATCTGTCCGTCCACAGAGAGCGTCAGCCGCTCTCCGACCGCCTCCGCCTTCAGAATGTATTCCTCATCCTTCTCCCAGGGGAAGCCGGCGGAGGCCAGTTCGGTCCAGACGCCCGAATCATACCGGGCGATGACCGCCCGTCCCGGTCCATCCAGGCCCAGGGCGTAGAACCGGCGGCAGCCCTGCCCCCGCAGGAGGAGCATGGCGCCCGTGCCGGAGCCGGGGGTCAGCCATCCCTTGACAACCTGGTCCCGCATATAGTAGTTCCCGGTAAAGGCCTGACCCTCTCCCTCCGTGCGGAGGACCAGCATCCCGTCCTCCAGGGCGCCGTCCGCGTCATTGAAGGAGAAGGGGGTGACCTGCTCAAACTCCACCCGCTGGATGGCCGGATCAATGGTGTAATCCATGGGACCGGACACCGTGATGTCATCAATATAGACCTTGCCGTAGGTCCAGGGCTTCACCGCCGGATCAATAGCAATGGTCCAGCCCACATCGTGGACCTGATCCCCTGTCAGTTCCGGCACAGCAAAAGCGATCTCCGTCCACTCCCCCTCCGGAAGCACCACCGGCGGCAATTCCATCCGCTGTCCCCCCATGGCTGTGGTCAGATAGGGGGTCACCGTGATGGCGGCCTCCGCCGTCTGTTCGCTGCGCATCCAGCAGCTGATCCGCTGGCCGGGGCAGACCCGGGGGGAGAACACCGGACTATACCGCTCGTCGCTGAAGTCGGAACGGACATAGCAGCCCTTGAAAAAGAGATCCGCCGGGGTGGGGACTTTGCCGTCGATCATCATCTCCAGGCACCGGCGGCCCGTGTGGGCCTTTCCTTCCACGTTCCGCAGCTCATGGGCGGCGTGGTCGGAGAGCTCCAGGCTGTGGGTGGAGCCGGGCAGTTCGAAGTCCATCAGCATCTCACCGGGCCTGGCCCGCCGCACCCAGCCGGGAAGCTCCTCCCCCCGCAGCGAGCAGGCCAGGGCCGCCAGTTCCTTGGCGAACGCCGCCGAATCCAGCATATTGAGATAACCCGAGGCGCTGGAGAGAACGACCCCGTCGTTGATGGGAGCCCGGTAGCGCCGGGGCACCCCCTCCAGCCCGTGCAGGACGCCGGTGATGGAGCCCACACTGGAGGCGTTGCAGTCGGTATCAAAGCCGCACATGACCGCGATCTCGATACACCGGCCCAGCTCTCCGCCGCCGTACAGAAGGGCCAGCGCGCAGATCCCGCCGTTGGGAACGATGTGACAGTAGCCCGGGTATTTGTCCGCCCCCCACTCCCGGTCCACATAGTCCCGGCAGGCCCGGAAATCCTCCGGGTGGGCGGCGTGGAAGGCCCGCACTCCGTCCACCACCCTCCGGTAGTCGCAGTCGGCGGGGATCACCGTCAGAGCGGTGTCGAGGATCTCATCCACCGTGGAACAGGTAAAGGCGGCGGCGATGGCGGCGGCCATGAAGGCCGCGCCGTGGAGCCCCTCCCCGTCATGGGAGACACTGGCCGCCCGCCGGGCGAACTCAGCCGCCCGCTCCGGATCACCGGGATTGATAAAGCCCCAGGTGTCGATGAAAATCTGGCCTCCGATCTGCTCGGCGGCCACCCGGCCGTTTTGGGCGATGCTCCCGGACTCCGGGGCCTTGATCCCCCGCTTCAGGTTCATATAGGCCCGGTGTTCGGTGGACATGTCCTCTCCGCCCCACCAGAACATTCCCCGGCCCTTCCGGGTGTAGTTGAGCCAGGTCTCTCCCGCGTCCTCCGCGGTGAAATCAGGGCCGCAGTCGGTCAGGCTGCGCAGGAAAATCACCGGACCGTTCACATCGTCGTCGGCGGCATAGTGCCTGTACTCCCGGACGTAATCCCGGATATCGCCGAAATACTCCTTCAGCCGGTCATAGGTCCAATAGGGGGACTCCACCGGGGCCCCCAGACGCATTCCGGCGTCCATGCCCAGAAATCCGGCGTAAATTTTTTCAATGGTCTCGTCGCGCACGCGGCATCTCTCCTTTTTTCAGGCAAACAGCTCCACAGCGGGGCCGTGGAGCCCCACAAAGGCACCGGCCTCCGCCTCCGGCGTACCGGGGCTGGCAATGACCCACTTGTTCCGCCCCAGCAGAAGGCGGGCCTCCCCCACGGCGGGGACCTGAGGGCTGGCCAGGTTGGTGCCCCGGGGCAGGACGCAGGCCATGCGGAACCCCTTTCCCCGCCCCACCCCGCAGGGGGCGTAGTGAAGGGTGGTGGCATAGAGTTCCACCGCCGTTCCCGCCGGCACCAAGAAGGCCCTGACCCGGCCGGTGTCCAGCCGGTACTCCTCCAGTTCGGTCTGGAGGGCCAGCAGCAGGATCACATCATCGGCGGGGATGTCGATCTCGCTGGAGCGGTGATACTCCAGGCAGGTCAGTTTTGAATTGTACCCGTTGCAGAAGCCGATCTCGATGTCCAGCCCGCCGAAGCCCTGATCCCGCAGCGCCTCCGCGGCGGGGAGTTCCTCCAGGGCGGGCCAGGAGGGTTCATAGCAGGTCCCCGCCTCGGGCATGGGGGTATCCCGCAGAACGGAGAGAAAATCGGACAGGCCGAAGCCCTCCGCCGCCCTGCCGTAAGGGGCGAAGCGGGGGTCGCTGATGGGAATGATCTCCATAGGCTCCTCCTTATCATTTGAAACCGGGCGGCGGACTCAAAGGGCCATCCGCAGGATATTCACCACATCCTCCCGGGTGAGCGGCTTATAGCTCCAGCAGCTCAGGTCGGTGAGGTCGGCGATACGGTCGATGTCGGCCTCCCCCACGCCCAGCTCGGCCAGAGTGGCAGGGGCTCCCAGCTCTCTGAAAAACGCCTTGACCCGGCGGATGCCCTCGACGGCCAGCTCATCCTGGCTCTTTCCCGCCGGATCCACCTCCCACACCCGCTGGGCAAAGCGGGCAAACTTGGCGGGGGCGCAGGAGCGCACATACTCCAGATAGTTGGGATGGACCACCGCCAGACCGGCGCCGTGGGCCACGTCGAAGAGAGCGGAAATAGGGTGCTCGATGCAGTGGCTGGCCCAGTCCGTCTTTTTGCCGTTGTTCAGCATCCCGCACAGGGCCACGCTGCTGGTCCACATGAGATCGGCCCGGGCATCGTAATCCGTGGGGTCGGCCATGGCGGCCCGGGCGGCCCGGATCAGGGCCCGTAAAAGTCCCTCCGCCAGATAGTCGGTGACGTTATCCTCATCGGGAGGTGAAAAGTAGAGCTCGAAGATATGGGACATGGTGTCCACGATGCCGTTGGCCATCTGATTTTTGGGCAGGGTGAACGTGAGGGTGGGATCCAGAATGGAAAACCTGGGATAAATCAGGGGGCTGTCATAGTTGTTCTTCTCGCTGGTGGCCCAGTTGGTGATCACAGCGGACATATCCATCTCGCTTCCCGTGGCGGGGATGGTGAGGATGGTCCCCAGCGGGATGGCGTCGGCCGCCGGCTCCCCGTTGATGAAGAAGGTCTGCCAGAAGTCCCTGTCCGTCTTTGCCCCCACAGCGATGGCCTTGCAGCAGTCAATGACGCTGCCGCCCCCCACCGCCAGAAGGAAGTCGATGTTCTCCCGCCTGCACAGCTCAATGCCCTCATAAACCTTTTCCGTCCGGGGGTTGGGCATGACGCCGGGGAGCTCGAAGACTGTCTTCCCCGCCTCCCGCAGCTGGGACAGCACCCGGTCATAGAGGCCGGTGCGCTTGATGCTCCCACCGCCGTAGACCAGCAGGATTCTGGGGCCGTAAGGGGCCACCGCCTCTTTCAGCTGATTGACCTGATCTTTGCCAAAGTAGATCCTGACCGGATTGTAATAGTGAAAATCGTACATATTCTCCTCCTGAATGTCTTGAAAACGATCAACCCGCACCCAACAGGGCAAAGAGGCGCCGTTTGTATTCCGCCGCGTCGATCTCGGGGCAGACGATGCAGTTGGCCTCTCCGTTCCGGTCCATATAAAACCGGCCCCGGTCCGCGCCGCTCCGAAGCTCCACCGAGCAGCGCGCCGAAAAGGTCCCCCGCATGATCTCCGGATAGAGGACAGCGGTCATCAGCATACTGTCGATGATGCCCAGAGTGTCTCTTCCATAGCGTCTCTTCTGATAGTCCCTCAGGGAACGGACGCACCGGGCGCAGAACGCCCCGGCCCTGTCTCCGCAGCCGGCCAGCCGCTCCAGTTCCTCCGGGGTGATCTCGGTGTCTCCCCGGGAGGTGTCCCAGGTGACCCAGAGCGTCTCCAGCCCCGAATCCAGCACGATGGCCGCCGCCTCCGGATCGGTATAGACGTTGTACTCCGCCGCCGGGGTCATGTTGCCCACTCCCCGGGCCGCGCCGCCCAGGATCCAGACCCGTTTGACCCATTGGGCCAGCCGGGGCTCCTTCAGCACCGCCATGGCCACATTGGTCAGGGGCCCGCAGGTGGCGATCTCCAGCTCACCGGGCCGCTCCCGGGCCAGGTCAATGATGGCGTCCATGGCATGCCGGTCCCCCACCGGCCGTTCCGGCGCGGGAAGATCCATCTCCCCCAGCCCGTCGGAACCGTGGACATCAGCGGCGTAGAAAGCCGTCTTCCGCAAAAGGGGGCGCTCCATCCCCCGGAAGACCGGGGGGCAGGAACGCCCTGCCGCGTCTTCGGCCAGCAGGGCGTTCTTCACACACAGTTCCAGAGGCAGGTTTCCGCATACCACGGTCACAGCCTCCACCCGGACCACATCCGTGGCCCGGAGGGCCTCCACGATGGCCCACACGTCATCGGAACCGGTGTCCGTATCCACGATGAGACGGCGGGGCGCGCTCACGCCAGCCCCTCCATCCAGTCCGCGCCCTTCACCTGGTGGCGGGCGCAGTATTCCTCAAAGACGATGCCGGCGGGCAGGAGCTTGAACTCCTCCAGCAGCGCCAGACGGCGGGTCAGATCCCCGCTGTGCTCGGCGTCCATCAGGGCCTCGGTGGGTTCCAGCAGGGCCATGAGGAGGGCCTTTTTCACACTTCTCGCGCCGATCACCGAAGCGGCGACACGGTTGATGCTGGCGTCAAAGAAATCCAGCCCCAGGTGGACCTTGTCAAAGGCGCCGCAGCGCTTGATCTCCTGCATGATGGTGATAATATCCTCGCAGATGATGGGCACATGGTCGCTGTCCCAGCGGACCGCCCGGGACAGGTGCATCATGATCTCCTGTCCGAAGGTAAAGTAGGAGGACAGCTTGGCGGCCACGCTCTCGGTGGGATGGTAGTGGCCGATGTCCATGCAGACAATGGCCTTCCCGGTGGTAAGGGCATAGTTGGTGTAAAACTCATGGGAACCGGCGGTGTAGCTCTCCACCCCCAGGCCGAAGACCTTGCCCTCCACCGAGTCCACATTGCACTTCCTGTCGATGGGCTCGGCAAAGATCCGGTCCAGGGACTCAATGAGCCGCTGACGGGGGCCCAGGGTATCCACGCAGGTGTCCTTGAAGCCATCGGGGATCCAGTGGTTGGTGACACAGGTCTCTCCCAGAGATTTGCCCAGGTAGGCTCCGATCTCCCGGCAGGCGATGCCGTGCTCCACCCAGAAGTCCCTTATCCCCCTGTCGGGGCTGGCCAGGGTCCAGCCGCTGTCCGCCATGGGATGGGAGAAGTAGGTGGGATTGAAATCCAGTCCGATGCCCTTTTCCCCGGCGTAGTCCACCCAGCGGGCAAAATGTTCCGGCCTGAGCTGGTTGCGGGGGACCTTTTTCCCGTCCGTCAGGGCATAGATGCTGTGGAGCGCCAGATGCTTGGCCCCCGGCACCAGGGAGAGCATCCTGTCCAGATTGGTGAAATACTCCTCCACGCTCCGGGGTTTTCCCGGGGCGTTTCCGGTGGCGGCGATGCCGCCGGTGAGCTTGGCGTCGAAGTCCTCAAACCCGGTGAGGTCATCCAGCTGCCAGCAGTTGATGGAGATGGGGATCTCGTCCATCCGGCGGAGGGCTTCCTCCGTGTCCACTCCCCAGCCGGCATAAATCTCACGGGCGGCCTCATAATGCTTGCTTGACATGGTCTCCCCTCCTGTTACGGTTCC
>JAQXNP010000129.1 GCA_029098065.1 Clostridiales bacterium
GTGGCTGTGTCCGCCTACTTCATAGGTGTGGCCGCCATCATCCTCTCCGGCATCATCCTGAAAAAGACCAGGGGATTCGCCGGCGACCCGGCCCCCTTCGTCATGGAGCTGCCCCAGTATCACGTCCCCAGCGTCTCCAACGTCCTGCGGTCCACCTGGGAGCGGGGCTGGTCCTTCATCAAGCGGGCGGGCACCATCATCCTGGCCTCCTCCATCATCCTGTGGTTCCTCCAGGGCTTCGGTTTTGAAAACGGCGTCTTCGGTCTAGTGGAAGACAACAACGCTTCCCTGCTGGCCGCCATCGGCTCGGCCATCGCCTTCCTCTTCGCCCCCCTGGGCTTTGGCACCTGGCAGGCCGCTGTGGCTGTCATCACCGGCCTCATCGCCAAGGAAGAGGTGGTTTCCACCCTCAGCGTCCTCTATCCTGGCAACCTGAGCGCCCAGATTGCCCTGGCCTTCACCCCGCTGACCGCCTACACCTTTATGATCTTCAACCTGCTGTGCGCCCCCTGCTTCGCCGCCATGGGCGCCATCAAGCGGGAGATGAACAACGCCAGGTGGACGCTGGCCGCCATCGGCTACATGTGCGGCTTCGCCTACGTTGTCTCCCTGATCGTCTACCAGTTCGGCAGGCTGTTCACCGGAGGCGGCTTCGGTCTGGGCACCGCGGCTGCGGCTGTCTGCCTCATCGGTCTCGTCTACCTGCTGGTGCGGAAAAACAAGTACGATGAAAACCATCTCAACATCCGCGCCGCGGCTGCGGCCGCGGCCAAATAAGGAGGTCTCCCGTATGAATCTGCCTACTATTCTTGTGGGGCTGGCGGTGCTGGCCGTCTTTACGGCGGTGGTGGCCCGCGGGATCTATAACAGACGCCACGGTAAGGGCGGCTGCTCCTGCGGCAGCAGCTGCGGAAGCTGCCCCTCCTGCGGCACCCGCCGCGCCAAATAGTCTACAGGCTGTGACAACGGCACGGACGGCTCAAAAGCCGTCCGTGCTGTTTTTTATACATGGTCCAGAATTCTGCAGCGGCGGCTGTCCAGACCGGCCAGCGCCTCCTTGACCCGGGCCGTCTGAGCCGGGCTCACCGACAGTTCATCCACCCCCAGCGCCGCGTAAGTCTCCAGCAGGCGGCGGTCTGACGCGGACTCACCGCAGATCCCCACCCAGATACCGTGGGCGTGTGCGTTCTCCACCGTCCGGCGGATGAGCCCCACCACCGCCGGGTGGGCGGTGTCATAGAGTCCCGCCACCCGTTGGTTCCCACGGTCCACCGCCAGGGTGTACTGGGTCAGATCATTGGTGCCGATGCTGAAGAAATCCACCAGCTCCGCCAGCCGCCCGCTGAGGAGGGCCGCCGCGGGAGTCTCGATCATGATTCCGACCTCGATCCGCTCCGCCATGGGGACCTTCTCCCGGCGCAGGGCCTCCCGCTCCTCTTCCAGCAGGGCCCGGGCCCGCCGCACCTCATTTTCCGAGACGATAAGGGGAAACATGACAGCCATCTGTCCGGCGGCCGACGCCCGGAGCAGGGCCCGGAGCTGGGTGCGGAAGACCTCCTCATGGCTCAGTGCAAAGCGGATGGCCCGCTCGCCCAGAGCCGGGTTCTCCTCCTCTTTCCCGTTGAAATAGGGCACCTGCTTGTCCGCCCCGATATCCAGTGTGCGGATCACCACCCGTTTTCCCCCCATGGCCCTCAGAACAGAAGAATAGGCCGCCTCCTGTTCCTCCTCAGAGGGAGGGTCGGTCCGTCCGATGAACAAAAATTCGCTGCGGAACAGTCCGATCCCCTCGCCGCCCTGCTCCAGCACCGCGCTCACCTCTTCCGGGGCGGCGATGTTGCAGGCCGTCTCGATCCGCCGGCCGTCGGCGGTGCGGCCCGGCTTGTCCCGAAACGCAGCCCGGCGGACCTTTTCCTCCGCCTGCCGGGCTATTTGACCCCCGTAATCCGCCTTCTCCGCCGCCGTGGGAGACCAGATCACCAGCCCCGCCGTACCATCCACGACGGCCTCCTCCCCGCCCCGGGGCAGCTCCGCCGCTCCGGCTACCGCCGGGATGCCCAGGCTCCGGGCCAGGATGGAGGCGTGGGACATGGCCGACCCCCGCCGGGTCACCAGCGCCAGGATCCGGCCGTGGGACAGCTTCAGCAGCTGGTTGGGGGTGAGTTCGTCGGCGGCCAGGATCACCGGCCCCTCAGGCACCGTCTCCCCTCCCCCTCCGGTCAGGCAGTCCGCCACTCCGGCGGCGATATCCCGAAAGTCGGCGGCCCGGGCCTTCATATAATCATCGTCCAGCGTCTCAAACATCCGGGCCAGCCGTTCCCCCGCGGCGAGAGCGGCGTGTTCCGCCGTCTCTCCGGCTTTGATCCGCTCCCTGGCCTCTCCCAGAAAGCTCTCCTCCCGGAGCAGCATGGCGTGAACCTGAAAGATTTCCGCCTGGGCCTCTCCCGCCGTCCGGCGGGCGTCCTCACCGGCGGCGGCCAGATCGGCGGACAGGTCCTCCACCGCCCGATCCAGCCGGGCCAGTTCCTCCTCCGGCGTCAGGGCGCTTTTTTCTCTCCGGTCTGTCCGGCGCTCTTCCACCTCAAAGACCCGCCCGATGGCGCAGCCCTCGGAGGCGGCAATCCCGTGAATGACCGTACTCCTCACCATCCTTCCCGCATCTGGGGTTCTTCCGCCCCAGTTCTTTCCCATTGTGCCACCCGAAGGCAGATTTCATTCCTCTGCCGGAAATTTTTCTCTTTTGTCGAAATAATGGTGGATTTTTATTTCTTTCTCTGCTAAAATTACGTTTAATAACGTCAATCCCCACGGCGGCAAAGACCTGCGCCTTTTCCGTCCACTTTGGTTTGCGCCATAGGAATAAAAGGAGAGATCTCTATGGACAACGCCCTCGTCCTGCTCAATCAGCTGCTCGTGATGTTCATTTACATGGCTATCGGCTTTTTCCTTTACCGGGCCGGTTTGGTCACTCAGGAGGGCAGCCGCTCCATGGGCAGCCTTCTGCTCTACATCATCCTGCCCTGTGTCATCATCCGCTCCTTCATCGCCAACATCGGCCTTCAGTCTCTGTCCACCGTTCTGATCTCCACCGTGGTGGGGACCCTGCTCTTTCTGATCTCCATTGTGGTCTGTGCCGTCGTCTTTCGGAAGGATTCCCTGTCCAACTGCAGCTGCGCGTTCTCCAATGCCGGCTTCATCGGGATTCCCCTCATCACCGCCATGTTCGGCAAGGAGGCAGTCTTTTACACCGCCGGCTGCACCGCCATCCTGAACATCCTTCAGTGGACCTATGGCCAGCGGCTGCTGTCGGGAGAGCGCCAGAAGGAGCCCATCACCAAACTCCTCCGCAACCCCTTCCTCATCAGCTTTTTTGTGGGCTTCCTCTGCTTCCAGTTCGCCATCCCCCTGCCGGGGCTGGTAACTCAGTGCGTGGACGCCATTGCCGGCCTCAACGGCCCGATTGCCATGATCATTCTGGGCACCTATCTGGCCCAGGCCACCCTGAAGGACCTCTTCTGCTGCAAGGAGCCCTATCTGGTATCCCTGGTCCGGCTGGTGCTCATCCCCGCCATTAATCTGGCCGTTCTGTTCCTGATCCCCGGGGACAAGACCATGCGCCTGTCCCTGCTCATCGTGGCCTCCGCCCCGGTGGGTTCCAACGTGGCCATCTACGCCCAGAAGCTGAACAAGAATTACAGTCTGGCGGTGGGCATCGTGTGCCTGAGTACGATTCTCTGCCTGATCACCCTTCCCCTGTGGATCGCGGCGGCGGAATTCCTCTTCTGAGCTTCCCCCTCACGGAAAAAGCACGGGCGGGCCCCAGCGGGCCCGCCCGTTTGTTGTTCCGGCTTATTCGGATCCCTCCAGGGACAGCTTCTCCCTCAGCGGTTCGGCCAGTGACAGCCCGCCGTACTTTTCCAGCGGCTGTCCTTCCACCAGGAACCGCACCTCCGCCCCCGGAACCATGCCGGAGATGGTGTTGACAATGGCATAGAGCTTCCGGACATCCTGTTCCCCTTCCGCCCAGGTCCCGTTCAGATCCACGGATACCGATGTCCCGTTCCGCTTCAGTTCCAGCAGCTGGCTTCCCTGCGGACAGGCATCGGAGAGCCCGGAGGTCTCCGGTCCTTTCATAAGCGTCTGTACCGCGGCGATGACAGGATCGTCTCCCACCGCCAGCTTCAGCGTCCGGTTCTCCCGTTCCAGGCCCTCCCCGCTGAAGAACCACAGTTCGGCCTCCACCGTTTCCGGCCCCTTCCCGCCGTTGTCCAGCAACAGGTCCTCCGGCCGCAGGATCTGGGCCCGGAACGGCCGGGCCGCCCCCTCCACCGTCAGGCTCACCGCCTCTATGCTGTCCAACTGGCACAGGGTCAGCACCACGCAGGAATCGGCCAGAGTCAGGTCAATGCCGGACAGTCCCCCGTAGGCCTCCGACAGATCAATAAAGGCCACGCCGTCCTCTTCCCGCCAGCTTCTCAGGCTCGTCTCCCGCGGAAAGGGAGACGTCAGTTCAGCGCTCTCCGGTCCGGAGAGCAGCAGCCGTACCAGGCCTTCCAGCGCCCCTTTTCCGGCCGGCAGCGTGCGAAACTCATATCCCAGGGCGGAACCTTCCGCATTTCCCTGGGCAGCGGCAAAGTAAACGGTATACTGCCCCTCCGGCGGCGCGTCACTGTGCTCTTCCCGGGCGCAGCCGCTCAGCAAAAGGCACATTGCCAGGAAAAGGACCAGTTTCTGCCTCACGCAAGTCCCTCCTCCCTGTTCCGTGGGAAGGCCACCGTAAACCGGGTGCCCTCGTTCTCCCGGCGCTCCGCTTTCACCGTGCCGCCGTACCGCCGGACGGTATCCTGGACGATGGAGAGCCCGAGCCCGGTCCCGCCCGCAGCCCGGGACCGGGCCTTGTCCACCCGGTAGAACCGGTCGAACACTTTCCCGATATCCTCTTCCGGAATCCCCACGCCGGTGTCCTCCACCGTCAGGATCACCTGATCCTCCGATCCTTTGTCCGTCACAAACACACGCCCTCCGGGCAGGTTATACTTCACACCGTTTTCCATCAGGTTAAAGACGATCTGATAGAGATCGTCGCCTGTACACCGGATCAGCAGCCCCGGCTCCAGCGTCAGGATCACCTCCACCCCGGCAGCCCGGGCCAGCGGCTCCAGCATGTGCTCCGCCCGGCGGACCACCGCGCCCACGTCCACAGTTTCAATTTCCGCCGGGGCGCCGGCGTCCAGCCGGGTCAGGGCCAGCAGCTTCTCGGTGATCCGCTGAAGGCGCTCGGCCTCCTCTCCGATGTCTCCCACGAACTCCCGGACGGTCTCCGGGTCAATGTTGTCATTCTGCAGGATGGAATCGGTAAGCAGCCGGATGGAGGCCAGGGGAGTTTTCAGCTCATGGGAAGCATCGGAAACGAACCGGCGCCGCACCTCCTCCGTGGTCTGGAGCCGGTCGGTCAGGTCGTTGAACTCCCCCGCCAGCTGGGACAGCTCATCCCCGCCGCCCATCTGGACCCGGTGGCTGTACTCGCCCGCCCGGACGATGCGGATGGCCCTCAGCAGCTGATCCATCCGCCGGGTGAGCGCTTTGGAAAAGACCACCGACAGAGCCAGGGCCACAGCGGCGATGACTACGGAAATAAACCGCAGGGTCTGCTGGATGCTCACCAGCACCTGGCCCTGCTCGGTGTCGTACTCATCCACATACACCGCCCCCACAGTCATCCCCCGGTAGACCACCGGAGTGGCCGCCCGGCTGTGAAAGGCGCCGTCTGCATAGTCGGACCGGAAGGTGTCATTCCCCCTGATGGCATCCGCCACTTCGCGCAAAAGGGCATACTCTCCCACTGCGCCGGAGGCGCTGGAACTGTCATAGAGCACCCCCCCGAAAGAGTCTGTGACCAGAACCCGGCTCAGGCCGGTTCCTCCCAGCACCTCCATGACCCGGCTCACGCCTTCCCGGCTCAGGCCCTCCGGTCCCGCCAGGGCGGAGGAGATCACAGACGCCTGACTTTGGAGAGAGGTCTGCTTGGACTGAAACGTCAGCTGCTGGGACGCGATCATCGGATACGTGTTCAGCAGCAGGAGCACGGCGGCAATGACCACGATATAGGTCAGGGCGTACTTGGTTTGAAGGGACCGCCAGAATGGGATCTTTTTCGTCTGTTCTTCCCCCTTCACGGCACCGCCCCCTTCTCCTGCTTTCATTTGCTATTTCCGGTCTTCGTTTTTCAGATAGTAGCCCACGCCCCACTTGGTGAGGATATATTCCGGATTGGCCGGATCCAGTTCCAGCTTTTCCCTCAGCCGCCGGACGTGGACATCCACCGTCCGGTAGTCTCCGGCATACTCATAGCCCCACACCACATTGAGCAGGTTTTCCCGGCCGTACACCCGGCCGGGGTTGCGCATGAGCAGTTCCATGAGGTCGAATTCCTTCGCGGTGAGCTCCACCCGTTTCCCGTCCTTCCATGCCGAGCGCTCATCGGCGTCCAGCACGATGTGCCCCACGGTGAGCCGGCCGCCGCCCTCCTGCTGATGGGCCATCCCCGCCCGGCGGAGAAGGGCCCTGATCCGGGCCTTCAGCTCCAGGATGTTGAAGGGCTTGGTAATATAGTCGTCCGCCCCGCACTCAAACCCCATGAGCTTATCCGCATCCTCCCCCTTGGCTGTGAGGATGATGATCGGCACGTTGGAAAACTCCCGGATGCGCATGCAGGCCTGAAGCCCGTCGATCTTGGGCATCATCAGATCCAGAATAATGAGATCGAAGGCTCCGTCCCGGGCCAGATCCACGGCGGCCTGTCCATCATAGCCCACTTCCACCTGGTAGCCCTCGCTCTCCAGATTGAACTTGATCCCCTTCACCAGTACTTTCTCGTCGTCCACCACCAGTATTTTCATTGGGTCTCCTTCCCCGTCGTGATGTAGTCTATCAGTTCTGCCAGCGTCTCCTCGCCGATCCCCTTCACCCGGGTGATGTCTTCGGGATAGCGGAAGGGCCCGTTGGCCTCCCGGTCGGCAATGATGTCGGCCGCCCTCTTTTCCCCGATGCCGGGCAGCGTCTGCAGGGTCCCGGCATCGGCAGTGTTGATGTTCACCTTTTCCATCTCCGCTGTCTCCATCGGAGCAGGCAGAGAGATGGGCGCAGTTTCCAGCGTCCGCTCCGTCTCCACCCGCAAAGGCCCGGCGGCAGTATTTCCCCGGAGAAACCACCCGGCGGAAAACGCCAGGAAGACCGCGCAGAGCAGCAGGATGATCCCCTCCGGTCTGGAAATCTTCATGATTTGTAACCACCTTCCCGGTTGCACCCTGCGCCGCCGTCTGTTATAATGGGACTGCCCGTTTGGGAAATACGCTGTTTCATTTTATTATAACACAGGAGATAGGAGTTTCCTATGAAAAAATACCGTTCTCTTCCCGCTTTTTTCCTGGTCCTTGCCCTCGCGGCCGGGCTGTGCGCGCCGGCCGCTTTGGCCGCCGGAAGCGAGGATTTTTCAGTCTCTGCCGCCTCGGCTATCCTGGTGGACGCCGACAACAACGAGGTCCTTTATGAGCAGAACGCCGATGAACGCCGCTATCCCGCCTCCATCACCAAGGTCATGACCGGATTGCTGACCGTGGAGGCCATCGACCGGGGGGAACTGTCCATGGACACCCAGGTCACCCTGGAGGACACGCTCTATACCGGCATCGGGGAGGGCGGTTCCACGCAGGACCTGAAGGCCGGCGAGATCCTCACCGTCCGGGACCTGCTCAACTGCGCCCTCATCCCCTCGGCCAATGAAGCGTGCAACGCGCTGGCGGTGGCGGTATGCGGAGATATCCCGTCGTTCGTGGACCGGATGAACCAGCGGGCTTCTGAACTGGGGATGACCAGCACCCACTTCGTCAACACCCACGGCTACCACAACGCCAACCACTACACCACTGCCCGGGACATCTCCCTGCTGTGTCTGGAGGCCATGAAGCACCCCGACTTCCGGGAGATCGTCTCCTCGGTGAGCTACACCGTCCCCGCCACCAATCTCCACGCCGAGCGGGTCCTCCACGACACCAATGCGCTGGTCTCCAACTTCCGGGTCACCGGTTATCTCTATCAATACGCCGTGGGCATCAAAACCGGCTCCACTCCGGAGGCGGGCTACTGTCTGGCCTCCGCCGCCGAGAAAGACGGCCGCACCATGATTGCGGTGATCCTGGGCGGCAAGAACTGGCGGGATTCCAGCGGCGCCCGGGTGGAGGACAACTATTTTTCCGAGAGCAAGCGTCTTCTGGAGCACGGCTTCAATGACTTCTCCCGGCGGGAGATCCTCAGTGCCATTGACCCGATCGGAACCGTCCCGGTAAGTCTGTGCGCCGAGCAGGACTATGTCACCGTCCAGCCCGCCGCCGGGCTGGAGGCCACCCTGCCTGACGGCCTGGACCCCGCCCTTTTCGACCGGGAGGTCACCCTTCCGGAAAGCCTGGAGGCCCCCATCGAAAAGGGGCAGACTCTGGGCACCATCTCTCTGAGCTATGGGGGCCGGGATTATGGCACAGTGGATCTGATTGCCGCCACCTCTTTGGAGCGTTCCCAATTTCTCTACATAAAGCATCAGGTGGAAAGCTTCTTCAGCCACCTGTGGGTAAAGCTTCTTCTGCTGGCCCTGGTTCTGGTGATCCTCTTCCTGGTGATCCGCCGCCTGATTTTCGGCTCCTCCGGCCGAAGCCGCCGCTACGGCCGGAGCAAGTCCTCCTATTCTTCCAACTATCGGGGCCGGAGGCGCTGAACCCTTTCAGGCAAACAGAAAAGGCACGCCGGGCGGCGTGCCTTTTTGACGCAAAATTCAATTCATCTGCTTGAGG
>JAQXNP010000130.1 GCA_029098065.1 Clostridiales bacterium
CTTGCCGTGGTCCACGTGGGCGATGATGGCGACGTTTCTCAAATGCTGATCCTGCAAATTCCTGCACCTCGTTCTTTTCCGCGTAACATAGACTTTTTTGCATACGGACATGTATTATACCCTAAGAAAAACCGGAAATCAATCCTTTTCTCCGGGAATATGGGAAATACGCCGGATTCTCTGAAAAATCCGGCGTATTTTCAGCTCAGTTCAGGGGCAGACCCTCCAGCTTCCGGCGGATCAGGTCGAAGGCCCAGCTGGCCGACACCGTCCGCACCCGTGCCCGGGGCCCGGCGGCGTGGATGGCCTTCACGTGGACGCCCCCCTCCCAGGCCAGGGCGGCATAGACCAGCCCCACCGGGTTGCCCCGGTCATCGGAATCGGGTCCCGCCACCCCGGTGAGGGCCGCCGCCAGGTCACAGCCCAGGACCTTCCGGGCCCCCTCGGCCATGGCCCGGGCCACCGGCTCAGACACCGCGCCGTACTCCTCCAGCAGAGTCCGGGACACACCCAGGACATGCTCCTTCACCTGGTCGGTGTAGCTCACCACGCCCCCCCGGAACACGGCGGAGGCACCCGGCAGGTCGGTGAAGCGCTTGGCCGCCAGACCGCCGGTGAGAGATTCGGCAGTGCCCAGGGTGAGGCCCTGTTCCTTCAGCAGTTTGAGGCACACCGCCTCCAGGGAGGGAACATCGGCGCCGTAGACCAGGGGGCCGAACCGGGCGCGGATGTCCGCCTCCACCGGGGCGATGAGGGCCCGGGCCTCCTCTTCGGTATCCGCCTTGGCGGTGATGCGGAGCTCCACCTCCCCCTCCTTGGCGTAGGGGGCCAGCGTGGGGTTGGTCATGGCGTTCATCTGCTCCCGCAGTCGGGATTCCACCGCCGACTCTCCCATGCCGAAAATCCGCAGGGACCGGTTGACAATGACCCCGTCGGTGAGTCCGGCCAGGAAAGGGATGGCCCGGGCGCGGAACATGGGCCCGCACTCCGAGGGGGGGCCGGGAAGCATGACCACCCGCACCCCGCCGGCCTCAAAGCCGCAGCCGGGGGCAGTGCCCCAGTCGTTCTGGAAGGGCGTGCAGCCCTCGGGCAGATAGGCCTGCTGATAGTTGTTTTCCGTCATCCTCCCGGTGTCCGGATGGAGCTTGCGGAAATAGGCCTCCATCCGGCGGGCGGCCTCCTCATTGTAGACCAGCTTTTTGCCAAAAGCCTCCGCCAGCACAGTCTTGGTCAGATCGTCGCAGGTGGGGCCCAGGCCGCCGGTGGTGATGATGACATCGGCCCGGCTCCTGGCGATGTCCACCGCCTTCCGCAGCCGTTCCGGGTTGTCTCCCACCACGGTGTGGTAATAGACGTTGATGCCCAACGCGGAGAGTTCTCTGGACAGGGTCTGGGCGTCGGTATTGGCGATGTTGCCGAGGAGCAGCTCGGTTCCCACGGCGATGAGTTCGGCGGTATGGGACATATGATAGAGACTTCCTTTCCCTGTGAAGCTGCGATACAGCTCATGATATCCGGATTATAGCATGGAGCGCCGGCAGAATGCTATACCATTATTTCAATCCGCCGGTTATTTAATCACTTTCCGCCGTTTTGGCCATGGCCCTGAGCGGATTTTCCCTTGAAGAATCTGGCTCAGGCGGCGGCGCCGGGTCCGCGGCCGGATCCCGTGCGAAAACAGAGCGGCTCCCCTGCGAGGGAGCCGCTCCCTGTTCCTTGACAGGCCGGTCACTCGATGCTGATCCGCACCCGCTCGATTCCGTCCACCGCCGCCTTCAACATGGCGTCCACGTCCAGAGCGGCCTCCGCCGCCTCGCACTCGGCCACAGTGGGCTTCAGCCGGGGATGGCGGGGGGTGAACACGGTGCAGCAGTCCTCATAGGGAAGGATGGAGGTCTCAAAGGTGCCGATCTTCCGGGAGATGCGGATAATCTCCTCCTTGTCCATGCCCACCACCGGCCGGAAGATGGGCAGATCGGTCACCGCGCCGGTGCACTGCATGGCCTCCATGGTCTGGCTGGCCACCTGACCCAGGCTCTCTCCGGTGACCAGGGCCCCGGCCCCGGTACGGCGGGCCACCTCGGCGGCGATCCGCATCATAAACCGGCGCATGAGGATGGTGAAGAGCTCCTCGGGGCAGGAACGGCGCAGCTCCTCCTGAATGGCGGTAAAGGGCACCACGTGGACCACCAGCCGGCCCGTCCAGGGGGTCAGGATCTTGGCCAGATCCAGCACCTTCTGTTTGGCCTCCTCCGAGGTGTAGGGGTAGGAGAAGAAGTGGACCATCTCCAGGCACAGCCCCCGCTTGGCCATCATCCAGGAGGCCACCGGCGAGTCGATGCCCCCGGACAGCAGGCTCACCGCCCGGCCCCCCATGCCCACGGGCAGGCCTCCCGCTCCGGCGTCCGGATTGCCGTGGACGTAGGCGGCGTCCTCCCGGACCTCCACATAGACGGTGAGATCCGGGTGGTGCATATCCGCCTTCAGCTCGGGGTAGGCGTCATCCAGCTCGCCCCCCAGATACTGGGCCAGCTGGATGGAGTTGAGGGGGAAGGACTTGTCGGAGCGCTTGCACTCCACCTTGAAGGTCCCGGCCGCCCGGAGCTGGGGGTCCAGAAACTCCTTTACGGCCGCCAGCATGGCGTCCTTGTCCTTCTCACAGGAGCGGCACCGGCACACATCGGCGGCGCCGAACACCTTTTTCATGGCCTCGAAGGCGCCGTCCATGTCGCAGTCGTCGGACAGGGGTTCCACATAGGTGATGGACTGGCGGGTGTAGATCTTGAAGGATCCGTACAGGTGAAGCCGCCGCTTGGCGTTGAACATAAGCTTTTCTTCAAAGTTCCGGCGGTTGAGGCCCTTCAGGACCAGCTCGCCCAGCTTCAGGAGGATGATGTCGTTCATGGTATTGTTCCTTTCTCTCCGTTCAGTGAGGGATCATTTTCATGGCGGAAATCCGGCCTGGCGCTTCCGGCCTCACTTTGCCATCCAGCCGGAGGCACGGTACTGGAGGGCCTCCGCCAGATGGGGGACCTGGATGGCCTCGCTGTGATCCAGGTCGGCGATGGTCCGGGCCACCCGCAGGATGCGGTCGTAGCTCCGGGCGGTGAGGCCCAGCCGTTCAAAGGCCCCCTTCATCACAGCCTGGCAGGGCTCGTCCAGCGGGCAGTACGCCTCCAGTTCGGTGCGGCCCATCTGCGCGTTGCAGGCCGGCCCTTCCGGGCCGAAGCGGGCGGTCTGGACCGCCCGGGCTCCGTCCACCCGCTTCTTGATCTCCGCCGAGGGCTCTCCGCCGGGCCTGTCCGCCAGCGTGTCGAAATCGGGGGCGTCCACCTCCACCGTCAGGTCGATGCGGTCCAGCAGGGGCCCGGACAGCTTGGACTGATATTTTTCCACATCCCTGGGGGAACACCGGCACCGGTCCCCGTGGCCGTACCAGCCGCACTTGCAGGGATTCATGGCGCACACCAGCATGAACCGGGCGGGGAAGGACTCGCTGCCGCCGGCCCGGGTGATCTGGACCTTTCCCTCCTCCATAGGCTGTCGGAGGACCTCCAGCACATCCTTGTGGAACTCGGGCAGCTCGTCCAGAAAGAGCACCCCATGGTGGGCCAGGGAGATCTCCCCGGGCCGGATGACGGGCTTTCCGCCCCCCGCCATGCCCGTGGCGGAGATGGTGTGGTGCGGGGCCCGGAAGGGCCGCCGGGTGACCATGGGATGTTCTTTTGTGGTCAGTCCCATCACCGACCAGACGGCGGTGGCCTCCAGCGCCTCCCGCTCGGAAAGCCCGGGCAGGATGGAGGGCAGCCGCCGGGCCAGCATGGACTTGCCCGACCCCGGCGGGCCGATCATCAGCACGTTGTGGCCCCCGGCGGCGGCGATCTCCAGGGCCCGCTTCACGTTCTCCTGGCCCTTCACATCGGCAAAATCGGGGGCGGCCTCCGCCTCCGGCGGCGGGACCCAGGGCAGGGCGGGGGCAATGGGGGCCTCCCCCCGAAGATGGGCCACCAGCTGGGATACATGCTCCACGGGGTAGACGGTGACGCCCCCGGCCAGAGTGGCCTCGCTGGCGGAATCGGCGGGGACGAAGAGGTCCAGGATCCCGCCGGCCCGGGCGGCTAAGGCCATGGGAAGCATGCCGGGCACGCTCCGCACCGCGCCGGACAGGGACAGCTCCCCTAGGAAGGCGGCCTCCGGCCCCGGCCGGGGCAGCTCCCCCTGGGCGGCCAGAATGCCCACCAGAATGGGCAGGTCATACATGGTTCCCCCCTTTTTCCGGTCGGCGGGAGCCAGGTTCACCGTGATGCGGGAGACCGGGAAGGAAAAACCGCAGTTCTTCACCGCGGCGCGGACCCGGTCTCGGGCCTCCTTGACGGCGGCGTCGGGCAGTCCCACGATCTCAAAATTGGGCAGTCCGCCGGAGAGATCGCACTCCGCGGTGACCTCGTAGCCCTCCACTCCGCGGAGCCCCAGCGAGCGCACCTGGGTCATCATAAAACCGCCCCCTTCCTTCTTATTCGAGTCATTGTATCATATCTTTCAGAAAAATGCTATAACAGGACGGAAAGAGCCTCCGCACGCCGCTCCGCCGCGGGCCGGAAACCGCTTCATCCCGGTTAACACCCGCTGCCGGCCCGTCCGGACCATCAGCGCCCCTGTTTTTCTGCCAAAAAGATTTGCTCCATTTTTCTCAGTTTTCTCTTTTTCCTCTCCGCCGCTATTCCCGGATTGCTCGGATTTTCTTCTTTTTTCGTATTGTCTATTATATAGACATAAAGTCCATGAGAAAAACACCACGCTTTTCCTGCCAACAAAAAGCAAACTAACCGTTTCAAAAAATCCTTCCTTTTTCCTTTTTTGTGAAAAATGGGCGCAGTTTACACAAAAAATTGTTCCAAGATCGCAAAGAGGCAGTTTACAAATGAAAAGACTGGTGCTAGAATAGGGGTGCTGCAAAGAATCCAATATGAAAACCGAGCGAAATACCTGTTAAGGAGGAATCGTTCAAAATGGCAAGACAGTTCAAATCCATGGACGGCAATACCGCGGCGGCGCATGTCTCCTATGCGTTCACCGAGGTGGCGGGCATCTACCCCATTACGCCGTCCAGCCCCATGGCCGACTACGTTGACCAGTGGGCCGCCGCGGGCCGCAAGAACATCTTCGGCAACCCTGTCCGGGTCATCGAGATGCAGTCTGAGGCCGGCGCTTCCGGCACCGTCCACGGCTCTCTGGCCGCCGGCGCTCTGACCACTACTTACACCGCTTCTCAGGGCCTGCTGCTGATGATCCCCAATATGTACAAGATCGCCGGCGAACTGCTGCCCGGTGTATTCCATGTGTCCGCCCGGACCGTGGCCACCCACGCCCTGAACATCTTCGGCGACCACTCCGACGTGATGGCCTGCCGCCAGACCGGCTTCGCCATGCTGGCTGAGAGCAGCGTGCAGGAAGTGATGGATCTGGCTCCCGTGGCCCATCTGGCCGCCATCAAGGGCCGCGTCCCCTTCCTCAACTTCTTTGATGGTTTCCGCACCTCCCACGAGATCCAGAAGGTGGCCGTGTGGGATTACGACGATCTGAAGGACATGGTGGACATGGATGCTGTCAATGCCTTCCGGGCCCGCGCCCTGAACCCCGAGCATCCCACCATGCGCGGCTCTCACGAGAACGGCGATGTGTTCTTCCAGCACCGTGAGGCCTGCAACAAGTACTACGACGCCATCCCCGACATCGTCGAGGAGTACATGGGCAAGATCAACGCCAAGATCGGCACCAACTACCAGCTGTTCAACTACTACGGCGCTCCCGACGCCGACCGCGTCATCATCGCCATGGGTTCCATCTGCGAGGTCGCCGAGGAAGTGATCGACTACCTCAACGCCCATGGCGAGAAGGTGGGCCTGGTGAAGGTCCGTCTGTACCGTCCCTTCCGGGCCGACAAGCTGATCGCCGCCATCCCCGCCACCGCCACCAAGATCGCCGTGCTGGACCGCACCAAGGAGCCCGGCTCCCTGGGTGAGCCTCTGTACCAGGACGTGGTCACCTCCCTGGCCGAGCAGGGCGTCACCGGCAAGACCGTCATCGGCGGCCGCTACGGCCTGGGCTCCAAGGATACGCCTCCCTCCAGCGTCTTCGCCGTCTATGAGGAGCTGGCCAAGGCCGAGCCCAAGCGCGATTTCACTATCGGCATCGTGGACGACGTGACCAACCTGTCTCTGCCCGAGCACGAGTGCCCCAACACCGCCACTCCCGGCACCATCGAGTGTAAGTTCTGGGGCCTGGGCGGCGACGGCACTGTGGGCGCCAACAAGAACTCCACCAAGATCATCGGCGACCACACCGACAAGTACATCCAGGCGTACTTCCAGTACGACTCCAAGAAGACCGGCGGCGTCACTGTCAGCCACCTGCGCTTCGGCGACAAGCCCATCCGCGCCCCCTACTACATCAACAAGGCCGACTTCGTGGCCTGCCACGTGCCCTCCTACATCATCAAGGCCTTCCCCATGGTCCGGGACGTGAAGGACGGCGGCATCTTCCTGATCAACTGCCAGTGGAATGACGAGGAGCTGGATAAGCACATGCCCGCCGTGGCCAAGCGCTACATTGCCGAGCACAACGTCCAGGTCTACACCATCAACGCCATCGATGCGGCCATCCAGATCGGCATGGGCAAGCGGACCAACACCATCCTGCAGTCCGCCTTCTTCGCCCTGGCCAACATCATCCCCGCCGACGAGGCCATTGCCTACATGAAGGACGCCGCCACCCACTCCTACCTGAAGAAGGGCCAGGACGTGGTGGATATGAACCACAAGGCCATCGAGGCCGGCGCCACCGCCTTCAAGAAGTTCGACGTGCCCGCCTCCTGGGCCACCGCCGAGGACTGCGTCTGCGCGACCGAGCTCACCGGCCGGCCCGAGCTGGTCAAGATGGTGGAAGAGGTCATGGAGCCCATTGGCCGCATGGACGGCGACAGCCTGCCCGTGTCCGCCTTCTATGACAACGGCCATGTGGACGGCACCTTCCAGCAGGGCGCTTCCGCCTACGAGAAGCGTGGCGTGGCCGTCACCGTGCCCGCCTGGGATGAGAACAAGTGCATCCAGTGCAACCAGTGCGCCTATGTCTGCCCCCACGCCACCATCCGTCCCTTCGCTCTGACCGCTGACGAGGCCGCCAACGCTCCCGCCGCCGCCAAGATCGTGGACATCAAGGCCGGCAAGGGCAAGGGCGTCTACAAGTACACCATGGCCGTCTCCCCCCTGGACTGCATGGGCTGCGGCGTGTGCGTGGGCGTCTGCCCCACCAAGGCCATCACCATGGAGCCTCAGGAGAGCCAGGCCGCTCAGCAGGACGTGTTTGACTACTGCGTGGCCAAGGTGGCCGAGAAGGCCGACATGGTGGGCGTCACCAGCGTGAAGGACAGCCAGTTCAAGCAGCCTCTGCTGGAGTTCTCCGGCTCCTGCGCCGGCTGTGCCGAGACCAGCTATGCCCGCCTCATCACTCAGGTCTGCGGCGAGCGGATGTACGTGTCCAACGCCACCGGCTGCTCCTCCATCTGGGGCGGTCCCGCCGCCACCTCTCCCTACACCGTCAACAAGGAGACCGGCAAGGGTCCCGCCTGGGCCAACTCCCTGTTTGAGGACAACGCCGAGCACGGCCTGGGCTTCTTCTACGGCCAGAAGGCCATCCGGGACCGCCTGGAGGAGAAGACCCGCGCCCTCATCGCCATCGACTACACCGACGAGAGCATCAAGACCGCCGCGCAGGCCTGGCTGGACACCAAGGATGACGGTGCCGCCAACGCCGAGCCCGCCAAGGCCTATATCGCCGCTCTGGAGTCTGTGATGGCTGAGAACGGCGACTGCGGCTGCGAGGCCTGCGGCCTGGCCCGTGAGATCCTGGCCCACAAGGAATTCCTGTCCAAGAAGTCCATCTGGATCTTCGGCGGTGACGGCTGGGCCTACGACATCGGCTTCGGCGGCCTGGATCACGTGCTGGCTTCCGGCGAGGACGTGAACGTGATGGTCTTTGATACCGAGGTCTATTCCAACACCGGCGGGCAGGCCTCCAAGGCCACGAACTTCGGCGCTGTCGCCCAGTTCGCCGCCGCCGGCAAGTCCACCCCCAAGAAGTCCCTGGCTGAGATCGCCATGAGCTACGGCTACGTCTACGTGGCCCAGGTGGCCATGGGTGCCAACCCCAACCAGACTCTGGCCGCCATCCGGGAGGCCGAGGCCTATCACGGCCCGTCCCTGGTCATCGGCTACTCCCCCTGCGAGATGCACTCCATCAAGGGCGGCATGCTCCACTGCCAGGAGGAGATGAAGAAGGCCGTCGAGTGCGGTTACTGGAACCTGTTCCGGTTCAACCCCGACCTGAAGAAGGCGGGCAAGAGCCCCTTCACCCTGGACTCCAAGGAGCCCAAGGGCGGCTATCAGGAGTTCCTGATGAACGAGGCCCGTTACTCCGCCCTCACCCGGTCCTTCCCCGACCGCGCCAAGGACCTCTTCGCCAAGAACGAGGAGGCCGCCAAGGCCCGCTACGAGCACCTGCTCAAACTGGTGGAGCTGTACAAGTAAGCTCCCCTCACAATACGGCAGAGAGGACGCCCGGCAGATTGCCGGGCGTCCTCTTTCGTTCCGTGCGCGGTTCGTATATCCTCCGGCATATTTGTCCACAATTTCCATACAATGTCTTTGAAAGGAGCGTGGGCATATATGTCGGAACGCTGGAAACTGCCCTGGCGGCGGGAGGAGCCGGAGCCCGGGCCCCGGGAGATCCTGGAGGAGAGTCTGGAACACACCCGGGCGGCCATCGCCCAGGCCTACGCCGGGTTCAACGCCGCCGATGACCCGGAGCTGGTGGAGTCCTACGTCTATGAGATCCAGGCCCTCCGGGCCAGATATTCCTATCTTCTGCGGCAGCGCAAGGCTCTGGAGCCCCAGGTCGTGCCCGCCGCGGCCGCCCTCCCCGCGGTGTGACGGGGGAAATGCTGGCCCGGACCCTGCCCTGGGTGGGCGGAAGTCTGGCCCTTCTGGCCGTTCTGGCCCTCCTGCGGCGGCCGCTGGGCGGGCTTCTCCGCCTGGCTTTCCGCACCGGAGCAGGCTATCTGTGCCTCTCTGTCCTGGCCCCTGTTGGACAGTTCATTGGCGCCGGCCTCGGGATAAACCTCTTCAACTCCCTGGTGTTGGGCATCCTGGGCGTCCCCGGACTCGGGCTCCTCCTCATGCTTAACTGGGTACTGCGGTGAGGAAACGCAAAATTTTTTATTCCGTTCTTCCGGCCAATCCGGCGCAGCCCTTCAAACGGCTGCGAAACCGGCCGGTTCCAGGACGGGAAACACTTTCTCACCGCTCACCCCATTCTCACCCGGCCAGCGGGACCGGCACCGCGCAGAGGTGAAATCAGAAAGCCCCGATTTTGCCGGAAAGGCCTCTGATATCATTTGTTTTCCAATGGAATGTCCCCTTTTACATCATTTTTATACTGATTGAAATCGCCCATCCGGCCGCCCGGTTTTTTCTCAATCCACTCCGCCGGACCGCCGGCTCCGGCTCCGGCGGACGGCCGGGAGGCCGCCCGGACTTCCCTTGCTTTTTTTCATTTTTCCGTTATAATGAGGGGGAAGAAAGCCCATATACCCATCGAATCTTTCAAAGGAGGACATTTGAAATGAACAAGACGATTGCTTCTTCCAACGCCCCCGCCGCTGTGGGGCCTTACTGCCAGGCCAAGCTGTGCGGCAGCACGCTCTACACCTCCGGCCAGCTGGGTCTGGTCCCCGCCACCGGCAAGCTGGCTGAGGGCATTGAGGGTCAGGCCAGACAGTCCCTGGAGAACCTGGGCGCTGTTCTGAAGGAGGCCGGCATGGACTACTCCGACGTGGTCAAGACCACCTGCTTCCTGGCCGACATCAAGGATTTCGCCGCCTTCAACGCGGTCTACGCCGAGTACTTCAAGGGGGAGGTCCCCGCCCGCTCCTGCTTCCAGGTGGGCGCGCTGCCCATGGGCGGTCTGGTGGAGATCGAGTGCATCGCTGTGAAGTAAGCTGTTCCCGGATAAAAAACCGCCCTGTCCGGCCGGACAGGGCGGTTTTCTTCTGTTTGAAAGGCCGCAGTCAGTTCTCCTTGGCCTCGTCAATATAACTGTACAGGGTGTACTTGGAGATTCCAAAGAACTTACACACCTTGTCCCCTGATTTGGTGATGAGGAACGCCCCCGACTCGTTGAGAAAACGGATGGCCTTCACCTTGTCCTCCTTGGTCATGAGGGCCACCGGCTTTCCCACCACCCGCACACTCTGGTCGATGAGCTCATCCAGCAGGTCGGACACGTTCCGGGAGATGGGCTCAGGCTCCTTCTGGGTCACTTCGGTGGCGGTAAAGGCCCGCAGACTCTCCTCCACGGAGAGCATCATGGTGATGTCGTAATTGATGGAGAAGATGCCCACGGGACAGCCGTCTCCATCCCGGAGAAAAACGGTACTGGACTTCAGAATCTTCCCATCCCGGGTCCGGGTCAGATAACCCAGATGATCCCGCAGGGTCTCCCGGTCCTGCCGGAGGGCCTCCAGCACCACGTGGGACGGCCCGTCCCCCACCTTCCGGCCCGACACGTGGCCGTTCTCAATGGCCACAATGGAATTGTCGATGTCCTTGGTGGTCAGATCGTGGACCACCACCTCGCAGTTGGGCCCGAACTGGGCCGCCAGGGCCTTGGCCAGCCGGAACAGAAATTCAAACGATGGGACTTCCCACATAAGCAGTTCTCCTCTGGAGACAGTTTTTTCTTATTATATCACGGTTCTCCTCTTTTTCAAGAAAAATTGTTTGGCAAGCAGAAAAAAAGGTTGCCCAAAAGGATTGTTTTCTCCGCGAAACTGTGGTATCATGAAGCTGTTGACAGGGAGTTTTCCTGTGAAAATCAACCAAATAACCGGTCACGGCTGAAACGAAGTGCTGCGCGCACGGGCTGAATGGGTGGACACATCCGGCCTGCAGTCCGGCCGGCGGCGAGGACGCCCATTCCCATACCGGGGAAGGGCGTTTTTTTGACGCCTGTAAGAAAGGAGTTTTATCATGCTGCTGCTGGGAAACGGACGGGTTATCACCAGAGACGACGCCTGTCCCTATCTGCCCGACGGGGCGGTCGCCATGGAGGGGGAGACCATCCGGGAGATCGGCCCCACCGCCGGGCTGAAGGCCAGGTATCCCCAGGCGGAATTTGTGGACGCCAGGGGCGGGGTCATCATGCCCGGCCTGATCAACGCCCATACCCACATCTACTCCGGTCTGGCCCGGGGCCTGGCCATCGAGGGGAACAACCCCTCCAACTTTCTGGAGGTGCTGGAGGGCACCTGGTGGAACATCGACCGGCACCTGACGCTGGACGGCACCCGGGCCTGCGCCGACGCCACCATCCTGGAGTGCATCCGCAACGGCGTCACCACCATCTTTGACCACCACGCCTCCTTCCGGGAGATCCCCGGCTCCCTTTTCGCCATCGAGGAGGAGTGCAGGAAGTTCGGCATCCGGGCCTGCCTGTGCTATGAGGTCAGCGAACGGGACGGGGCGGAAAAGTGCCGCCAGGCCATCCGGGAAAACGCCGACTTCGCCCGGCACTGCAAAGAGGAAAACTCGGATATGATAAAGGCCATGTTCGGCGGCCACGCCCTGTTCACCATCTCGGACAAGACCTTTGAGGAGATGGTGAAGGCCAACGACGGTATGACCGGCTTCCACATCCACGTCTCCGAGGGGATGAACGACGTCATCGACTCCCGGGAGAAGTACGGCTGCCGGGCGGTGAACCGTCTCTACTACAACGGCATCCTGGGGCCCAAAACCATTCTGGGGCACTGTATCCACGTCTCCCCGGCGGAAATGGACCTGATCCGGGAGACCGGCACCATGGTGGTGAACAACCCGGAGAGCAACATGGGCAACGCCGTGGGCTGCGCCCCTGTGCTGCGGATGTTTGAACAGGGCATCCTGGTGGGTCTCGGCACCGACGCCTATACCCACGATATGCTGGAGAGCCTGAAGGCGGAGCTGACCATCCAGCGCCACAACGCCTGCAAACCCAACGTGGCCTGGGGAGAGGCCACCGCCATGCTCTTCCGGAATAACGCCGCCATCGGCGCGCGGTACTTTGAAAAGCCTCTCGGAGTGCTGAAGCCGGGGGCCGCCGCCGACGTCATCGTCATGGAATACCATGATTTCACCCCGTTCTCTCACGAGAATATCGACGGCCATATGCTCTTCGGGATGCAGGGCCACGACTGCACCACCACCATCATCAACGGCAGGGTGCTCTACCGGGACCGCCGGTTCACGGACATTGACGAAGCGGCGGTAAACGCCTTCTGCCTGGAGCAGTCCAAAAAACTCTGGGGTGAGCTGAACCACCGGACCTACTGAGCGTCCATCCACCATAAAACGGGAGGTATTTACCATGTCCGACATCATGCGGCCCATGTCTTTTTCTCACCTGATGAACTGGGTGCTCACTGAATACGGGGAACACGGCGCCATTTTCGGCGTCCAGGCGGCCAAATTTCCCCGGCACGCCGGCGGGGAGGCTCTCTCCCTCTTCGGAGAGAAGCTGGAGGCCCCCTACGGCCCCGCCGCCGGGCCCCACCCCCAGCTGGCCCAGAACCTCATCGCCGCCTACGTGTCGGGCTGCCGGTTCTTTGAGCTCAAGACCGTCCAGATCATGGACGGGGAGGAGCTGAGCAAATGTGTGGCCAAGCCCTGCATCACCGCCGGGGACGAGTGCTATAACTGCGAGTGGTCCACCGAGCTCACCGTCCCTCAGGCCATGGCTGAGTACATCAAGGCCTGGTTCGCCTGCAAGCTCCTGGCCCGGGAGCTGGAGCTGGGGGACCCGGACGGCTTCATCTTCAACATGTCGGTGGGCTATGATCTGGAGGGGATCCGGTCGGCCAAGATCGACGCCTATCTGGAGGGGATGAAGGACGCCTCGTCCACCGATGCCTGGAAGGCGTGCATGGACTGGACCCTGTCCCACCTGGACCGGTTCCGGCGGGTGGATGAGGCCTATGTGAAGGCCATTTCTCCGGCGGTCTCCCGCTCCGTCACCGAGTCCACCCTTCACGGCTGTCCGCCGGATGAGATCGAGCGTATCGCCTCCTATCTCATTACGGAGAAGGGGCTCAACACCTATGTCAAATGCAATCCCACCCTGCTGGGCTATGACTTTGCCCGGGAGACGCTGGACCGCCTGGGCTTCGGATATGTGACCTTTGACGACCACCATTTCAGAGAGGACCTTCAGATGGCCGACGCCCTGCCCATGTTCCGGCGCCTGGAGACCCTGGCCCGGACCCATGGAGTGGAGTTCGGCGTCAAGCTCACCAACACCTTCCCGGTGGATGTGGCGGCGGGGGAGCTGCCCAGCCAGGAGATGTACATGTCGGGCCGGGCCCTCTACCCGCTGACCCTCTCCCTGGCCGCCCGGCTGAGCCGGGCGTTCGGCGGGAAGCTCCGCATCTCCTACTCCGGAGGCGCGGAGGCCCGGAATATCAAAGCCCTTTTCGATGCGGGGATCTGGCCCATCACCATGGCCACCACTGTGCTGAAGCCCGGCGGGTACGAGCGCTTCTGCCAGATCGGGGAGATCCTGAAGGACTCCGGTTCGGCCCCCTGGGCCGGGGTGGACACGGACCGGGTGGAGGCCCTGGCCGCCGCCGTATCCGGCGATCCCCTCTATCAGAAGCCCATCAAGCCCATTCCCAGCAAGAAAATGGCCGATCACGTCCCCCTCATCGACTGCTTCACCGCCCCCTGCCGGAGCGGCTGTCCCATCCATCAGGACATCCCCGCCTATCTGAAGCTGGTGGACGAGGGACGGTATGCCGAGGCGTTTCAGATCATCCTCCAGCGCAACGCGCTGCCCTTTATAACCGGCACCATCTGTCCCCATCACTGCGCCGACAAGTGTATGCGGGGCAATTATGACGAGGCCATCCACATCCGGGACGCCAAGCTCACCGCCGCCCGGGAGGCCTTCGGCGCCATGCTGCACACGCTGGTCCCCAAGGCGCCCCGGCGGGACCGGAAGGTGGCCGTCGTAGGCGGCGGCCCCGCCGGCATGGCGGCGGCCTTCTATCTGGGCCGGGAGGGGGTCCCGGTCACCATTTACGAGGCCACCGGCGCACTGGGCGGCGTGGTCCGCCATATCATCCCCTCTTTCCGCATCTCCGACGAGGCCATTGACCGGGATGAACAGATCATCCGGGCCATGGGGGCGGAGGTGAAGCTGAACAGCCCGATTTCCTCCTGCAAAGAGCTGGAGGGCAGGGGCTATACTCACATTCTCTTTGCCACCGGCGCCCAGAAGGCGGGAGATCCCCGGCTGAAATACGGAGACTATGTGAACTTCACCGAGGTGCTCGCCGCCATCAAAACCGGAGCGGCCCCCGATCTGGGCACCGATGTGGCGGTCATCGGCGGCGGCAACTCCGCCATGGACACCGCCCGGGCGGTAAAGCGCCTGCCCGGCGTGGCGCGGGTCCGGCTGGTCTACCGCCGCACCCGGCAGTATATGCCCGCCGAGGAGGAGGAGCTGCGCCTGGCCATGGATGAGGGCGTGGAGTTCCTGGAACTGCTGGCTCCCATCGGGGTCAAGGACGGCGTCCTCACCTGCTCGGTGATGGAGCTGGGCGCTCCCGACGCCTCGGGCCGCCGGAGCCCTGTGGACACCGGCAGGACGCTGGAGCTGCCCTGTACCACCCTGATCGCCGCGGTGGGAGAGCGGATCGACGAAACCGTTGACGTGGGGAACTGTCCGGTCATCGGCGACCGGAGGCGGGGCCCCGCCACCGTGGTGGAGGCCATGGCCGACGCTCTGGCGGCGGCGCAGGACATTCTGGGCTCTGACGCCGGGGCGGACCGGTTTGCCGCCGAAAACGCCGGTTTTGACCGGGATCTCCTCCGGGCCGGGCGGGGAAGGCTGTGCGCCGACCGGGACGCCTGCGGCGAGCCCGGCCTGTGCCTGGGCTGCGCCGCCGTGTGCGAGACCTGTGTCTCGGTGTGCCCCAACCGGGCCAACATCTCGGTGGAGGTTCCGGGACTGTCCATGCCCCAGATCGTCCACGTGGACGGCATGTGCAACGAGTGCGGAAACTGCGCTGCCTTCTGCCCCTATGACAGCGCGCCTTACCGGGATAAGTTCACCCTCTTCTGGTCCGAAGAGGATTTCCGGAACAGCCGGAATGACGGCTGGCTCCCCGCCGGGGACGGCTCCGGCGTATGTCAGGTCCGCCTGGGGGAGATGGTAAAGACTTACGACGTCACCGATCCCGGCTGCGGGCTGTACGACCCCCTGCGCAGGCTCATCCTGGCGGTGCGGGAGGATTACGGATATCTGGTGCGGTGACTGCCGCCCCTCTCTGCAAAAGAGCAGGCCCCGGAAGCGGATGCTTCCGGGGCCTGCTTGATTGTTCCGCTGTTACAGGACTTTGGAAAGGAAGTCCTGGGTGCGCTGCTCCCTGGGATGGGAGAAAAATTCCTCCGGGGTATTCTGCTCCAGGATTTTCCCGTCGGCCATAAAGACCACCCGGTCCCCCACCTCCCGGGCAAAGCCCATCTCATGGGTGACCACCACCATGGTCATGCCATCCCGGGCCAGCTCCTTCATGACGTCCAGCACCTCACCCACCATCTCGGGGTCCAGAGCGGAGGTGGGCTCATCAAAGAGCATGACCTCCGGCTCCATGGCAAGGGCCCGGACGATGGCGATACGCTGTTTCTGTCCGCCGGAGAGGCGGATAGGATACTCCTCCGCCTTGTCGGGAAGGCCTACCCGCTCCAGCAGGGCCATGGCCTTTTCCTTTGCCGCCTCTTCGGAGCACAGTCCCAGCTGGACGGGAGCCAACGTGATATTTTTCAGCACCGTCATGTGGGGAAAGAGA
>JAQXNP010000131.1 GCA_029098065.1 Clostridiales bacterium
ACGGCCTCGGCGCCGGCATCATCGTGCACGTGCTCGTCAAGCTCGTGCGCGGCAAGGCCAAGGAGATCCACCCGATCATGTACCTGCTGTGCGCGCTCATGGTCCTGTACTTCATCGTTGGATAATTTGCGTCTCTCTCACAAAGCAGCCGCCGGCAGATTTTCTGCCGGCGGCTGTGATGCTGTGGGATGGATGCTGTGTGCGGGATCAAAGAGCAGCGGGGGAGCTCGAGGGGGCAAGACCTGCCTCGAATCTGATTGGCTTTGCGCTTGCGCAAACGGCCGCCGGCAGATTTTATGCCGGCGGCCGTAGCTGCTTTTTGTTCTTTACATATTCCATCCTTTTGTTATCAGGACAAGGAACGCCGCCTTCGTCAAATCACCATTCGCCCGCCCAATAAACATCTGAATGCTGATCCGTCCATTCGTCATGCCAGCGAACCGGCTTTTTGCTTGCCTCGCAATAAATAGTTCTTCTTTCCATTGGACGTTCGTAACCTCCAAAAGCATACTCACCTATATACTGAACGCTATCAGGAATGAAGATATCCAGGAGTTCGTCGCAATCGCAAAATGCATTCGCTCCAATATGTTTCACACTTGATGGAATTTCAATGCTTGTAAGGCCGCAAGAGTCAAACGCAGATTTACCGATTCTGTGAATGCTGTCGGGCAAATCGATGCTGGCAAGATCAAGGCAGCCCCAGAACGCATGATCACTTATTTTTTTAATGCTGTCAGGTAAATATATGTCAGTAAGATTGACGCACCCACTGAATGCATATTCATCTATTTCGGTAACTCCATTCGGGATGATGCTGTGCATGCATCCGAATACAAGTACATTATCTTCTTTTCGAATGCAGCAGTCGTCCTCAGAACGATATACAGGGTTCTTCGGCGATACGCGTATTGATTTCAGCCTGGAACAACTCATAAAAGCTTTATACCCGATTTCGCTGACACTATCCGGAATCAATATGCTTGTTATGCCTGAACAGCACCGAAAGGCATCCTCGCCGATTATCTCGACACCAGCGGAAATTACAACCGATGTCAAGCCGCTGCATCCATTGAACGCCCCGGCATCAATTACTTTTACACTGCTCGGAATCTGGATTCTTTTAAGCGCTTGACAATCTTCGAAAGCGCGTTCTCCGATGACAACCGTTCCGTTTGGAATGATGCCGGTGTTGCTTCCCAGCACGAGACGGTTCGTACGTGTTTCAATACAACAGTTATTTTCCGAGTGATACACAGAATTGTTGCGGGAAACATGGATCGCCTCAAAACCATGACGATTATGGAATGCCCCAGTGGCTATTTTTGTGATACTTGAGGGGAGATTCAGTTCGGTCAAGCTGTCGCAACAGCTGAATGCCATTTCTTCAATTTCGGCAACGCCTTCCGCAAATGTAAGAGCTGAAAGATTAATGCACTCGAAAAAAGCGCCCTTTTCAATACGCCGTACACTGGATGGAATGTCGATGGCTGTTAGGTTCTTACAGCCGTCAAAAGCGTCGCTTCCAATCACCGTAACACCATCAGGAATTTTGCTGGTGTGGCAGCCGAAAACAAGTCGGTTCGTGGCTCTTTCAATACAACAGTTTCCCTCTGAGCGAAATACGGGGTTTTGAGGGTCAACAGTAATCGAACACAGTTCGGGGCATTGAACAAAGGCATATTCCTCTATTTTTTTAACACTTGACGGTATTGAGATTTCGAGAAGCTCTGCATGAAAAGAAAACGCTCTGTCACCAATTACCGTAACGCCCTCCGGGATAACGACTTTAGCGGATTGCTTTCCCCTGAAATCTTTTAATGTGCTGCCTTTCATTATGGCGTTTTCCCGAAAATAGTTTTCATCATCCGCTTTGCTGTTTTGCTCTTTAACGGTGGCTGTGTTATCTACAGCATTTTCCTCGTTCTTTAATTCACTTGTGTGTGCTGCAACTGCCTGTACCAGCCGCTTTATGTAATCACTATTCTCATTGATTTTTCTGATGGCGACGGCTTGGCTCGTGCTGAGCTCAAACATAAAATCATCGCTCATTGGAACATCGTCGAGTTGTACAGTGAAAATGGTCTTCCCGGCGCTGTCGGCTCGTTCTGCCTCTCTTGCTGCCCATTGCGGCTCTTGGACGCTTTCGGAAAGCAAAAGCACGAAACAGCTTGCATCATCGATTGCGTGATTGATTGTAGCAGCAAATGCGGAATCAAAAGGAATGTCTCCGGGGGCCATCCATGTTTCTATGTCATTTAACTTGAACAATGCTCGTAAAGATTCGGCCATCTGCTGATTTTCCGAACAATAACTTATAAATGCGTATCCCATTCTTTTTCACCTCAATGATTTTTGACAACAAGTAATCCCATATACTTGTTCTTTAAGCGCAAACCTGATTACGCACTACCAATAATACCCTGCTGCTATGGTGCTGTCAAGAGATGTGCGCAAACCCGTCTGCAATAGAGGTGGCGTCTATGGCTGCCCCGGTGAACTCGCAAGCGCCTGCAAATATAAGAAAGGGCATAGTTTCCAACTACGCCCTCTGTGAACTCACTGTATAAAAAGCGAGTGTTCTTACAGCCTTTCAAATGCTGTAAGAACACTCGTCATGGTGCCGGTGGTGGGACTCGAACCCACACCCTGTTGCCAGGAACGGATTTTGAGTCCGTCACGTCTACCATTCCATCACACCGGCGGATTTATTCCAGAGTGGTATTATACAGACTTTTTCCCCATTTGGCAAGCTAAATTTTATTTTTCTACCCATCCGCAGTTGTTTTCCCTTGACAATTACCGCAAAATATTGTATGATAGATAGCGTTGTAAAGCTAATAAACTTTACAATTTTGTAAAGGAGGCGTAACAATGAAAAACCAGGCTTACCGCATGGCCATGCTGTACGACTTCTACGGCGACATGCTCACCGACCGGCAAAAAGAATTTTACGACCTCTATTACAATGAAGATCTGTCGCTCTCTGAAATCGCGGAGAACTACGGCATCTCCCGCCAGGGGGTACGGGACGTCATCGTTCGGGCTGAGGCCACCCTCACCGAGTTGGAGGACAAAACCGGCATCATCCGCCGCTTCCACGTGATGCAGGATCAGATCAAGGCCGTCCAGTCGGATGTAGACGCCATCCGCGCACGCAATGAGCAGAGTTATCAGGACGATGAGATCGAAAATCTCACCGATCGGATCAGCTCCGTGCTGGACCAGCTGAAGCGGGAGTGAACCCATGGCTTTTGAAGGATTAACCGAAAAGCTGTCCAATGCCTTTAAAAAGCTCCGCGGCAAAGGGCGGCTCACCGAGAGTGATGTCAAGGACGCCATGCGGGAGATCCGCATGGCTCTGCTGGAAGCCGATGTAAGCTACAAAGTTGTCAAGGACTTTGTAGCCAAGGTGTCGGCACGGGCAGTGGGCACCGATGTACTGGAAAGCCTCACTCCCGCCCAGATGATCGTCAAAATCGTCAACGAGGAGCTTACCGCCCTCATGGGCGGAGAAGATGCCAAATTGAACCTCTCCCCCAAGCCCCCTACCGTGGTCATGATGGTGGGACTGCAGGGAGCGGGCAAGACCACCAACGCCGCCAAGCTGGCGGGCTTTTTGAAAAAGCAGGGCAAGCGGCCTCTCCTGGCCGCCTGTGATATTTACCGTCCCGCCGCCATCGAACAGTTGGAGGTCGTGGGCGGACAGCTGGACATCCCCGTGTTCCAGATGGGTCAGACCGATCCGGTGGACATTGCCAAAGCGGCTGTGGAACACGCTGAAAAGCACGGCAATGATATCGTCTTTCTGGACACCGCCGGCCGGCTCCACATTGATGAGACATTGATGATGGAGCTCCAGAACATCAAGGCCGCCGTGGAGCCTGACGAGATCCTGCTGGTGGTGGACGCCATGATCGGCCAGGATGCCGTCAATGCCGCCAAGGCCTTCGATGACGCGCTGGGCGTCACCGGCGTCATGCTCACCAAGCTGGACGGCGATGCCCGGGGCGGCGCGGCGCTCTCCATCAAGGCGGTCACCGGCAAGCCTATCAAGTTTGTGGGCACGGGGGAAAAGCTGGATCAGGTGGATGTGTTCCACCCCGACCGGATGGCCTCCCGCATTCTGGGCATGGGCGACGTTCTCTCCCTCATTGAAAAGGCCCAGCAGAATGTGGATTTGAAAAAGGCCCAGGAGCTGGAACAGAAGCTGCGGAAAAACAAGTTCACGTTGGCCGATTTCTACGATCAGCTCTCCCAGCTGAAGAACATGGGCTCCCTCACCGATCTGGCCGGGATGCTTCCCGGTGTGGATACCAAGGCCCTGGAAGGGGCCAACCTGGATGAATCCGCGCTGGGCCGCACCGAAGCTATCATCCTCTCCATGACCCCGGCTGAACGGGAGGATCCTTCCATCCTCAACAACAGCCGGAAAAAGCGCATCGCCGCCGGCGCAGGCGTTGGAGTCGTGGATGTGAACCGGCTGCTGAAGCAGTTCGATGCCATGCTGCAGCTCACCCGGCAGATGAATAATCCCCGGATGAAAAAACTGGCCAAAAAGGGCCGTATGCCCGGATTGGGGAATATGGGCGGACCGAGAAGAGGCTTCCCCTTCTGACCTGGTTGGCAAACGTTTCAGGCGTTTTCCAGATATATGAGAGATTTTTGTGGAGGTGAAAATCACAATGGTTAAAATTCGTCTGCGCCGTATGGGCGCTAAAAAGGCCCCCTTCTACCGTATCGTGGTGGCTGATTCCCGGTATCCCCGGGATGGTCGTTTCATCGAGGAGATCGGCACCTATGACCCCACTGCCGAGCCCAGCGCTCTGAAGGTGGACGCGGAGCGTGCCCAGGCCTGGATCAAGTCTGGCGCTCAGCCCACCGAGACCGTGAAGGCCCTGCTGAAAAAAGCCGGCGCCATCTAAAAGGGAGGACAGCCGCATGAAGGAGCTGCTCACCTACATCGCGCAGAACCTGGTGGATCACCCGGATCAGGTGGTGGTCACCCAGCGGGAACGCGACGGTGAGATCGAGCTGGAACTGCGTGTGGCCTCCGAGGACATGGGCAAGGTGATCGGCCGGCAGGGCCGTATTGCCAAGTGGATTCGTGTCCTCATGCGCTCCGTGGGCCAGCGGAAGGGGACCCGGGTCTCCGTGGAAATCACCGACTGAGAAGCGGCGGGGCTTGCCCCGCCGCTTATCTTTTCCAGAAAATCCATCTTCTGCGGGGGAGAATCTCCCCGCAAATCGGTTTTTCTGCTGTTCTATTTTACCAATAGGAGAATCACTATGAGATCCCAATTTTTAGAGACCGGAGAGATCGTAAATACCCATGGTGTCCGGGGCGAGGTAAAGATCATTCCCTGGGCTGACTCCCCCGCCTTTCTCTGCCAGTTTAAAACCTTCTATGTGGACGGCCAGCCAGTGAAGGTCAGAGCCGCCCGAGTTCACAAAACCATGGTTCTTGCCTCTCTGGAGGGCGTGGACAGCGTGGAAGACGCCATGAAGCTCAAGGGCAAGGTAATCTCTATCGCCCGCGCTGATGCCCATCTGCCCGAGGGGAGCCATTTTCTGGCTGACCTGGTGGGCCTCCGGGTGCTGGACGCGGCCACCGGCACGGAATTGGGCACCCTGGACGAAGTTCTGACCCTGCCCGCCCATCCCGTATATGTGGTCCGCGGCGGAGAGAGGGAATATATGATCCCCGCGGTTCCCGCCTTCATCGCCGAGACCGATATCGACGGCGGTTTTGTCCGCGTCAACCTCATTGAGGGAATGTGAAAACGACATCCCCCTTCGCGGGATCAGACCATACGGCAGGATGACAGCGCCGCCAGGAGCGCTCCGCCTGCCCATACAGGAGGAACCTTTTATGTACCGCATCGATATTCTGACCCTGTTTGATCTGACAGTGGGAGACGTGCTCTCCGAGTCTATCCTGGGCCGGGCCCAGGAGCGGGATTATCTGCGCATTGAGACGCACCAGATCCGGGATTATACCCTCAACAAGCAAAAGCAGGTGGATGACTACCCCTACGGCGGCGGCCGGGGGGCGGTGATGCAGGCCGATCCCCTCTACCAGTGCTGGAAGCATGTGGTGGACACCTTCGGTCCCGGCCATACCATCTATTTCTCTCCCGCCGGCACCACCTTCCGTCAGGCGGACGCCAAGCGCCTGGCGGCGGACTATGACCACCTGATCCTGGTCTGCGGCCACTATGAGGGAATCGACGAGCGGTTCATCGAAGCGTACGTGGACGAGGAAATCTCCCTGGGCGACTTTGTGCTCACCGGCGGGGAGATCCCCGCCATGGCCGTGGCTGATGCCGTGAGCCGTCTGGTCCCCGGCGTCCTCCCTGATCCGGAATGCTTTGAAAACGAGAGCCACTGGAACGGTCTGCTGGAATATCCGCAGTATTCCCGCCCGGAGGAGTGGCACGGGCGGAAGGTGCCCTCCATCCTGTTGTCCGGAAACCACGCCCTCATCGCCAAGTGGCGCCGAAAACAGGCCATTCTGCGCACCAAGCGGAGAAGGCCGGATATGTTTGAAAAGCTGGATCTCTCCTCCAAAGAGGACCAGAAACTCATGAAAGAGCTGAAAGCAGAAAATCCGCAGGATTTCCTCCTCTGAAAAAAGCTTTTGATCCTCACCTGCCGCGGCACGAATGATTACGGAGGATGGGGCGGACCGTGATTCGAAAAAGAGAGCCTTCCATGTGTTTCTCCGATCCTTCCGCCGAAAAAAAATCTGTGGCCTGAAGTTGTTTTTCCGCGGCTGGCTTGCCCTGGATTGATTTCCGGATCTCCCGGCCGGTTTTCCTTTACTTTTCCCTCGCATCGTGTTATAATCCAAATGTCATTTTTGAAATTATATTTGGAGATTTATTTTATGAGCTTCAAAATTATTGTTGACAGCTGCTGTGATCTGACTCCCCTGCAATTTCGGCAGGGACCTTTCCTCCAGGTACCTCTGACCATCTCTCTCCCGGGGACAGAAATCGTGGATGATGCCACTCTAGACCAGGGAAAACTGCTTCAGCTCATGTGCGAGAACAGCGAAGCGCCCAAAACCGCCTGTCCCTCCCCCGCTCAGTATCTGGATGCCTTTGCCCGATGCGGAGAGCCGGATATCTACGTGGTCACCCTTTCAGCCCTTCTCTCCGGTTCCCACAACGCCGCCGAACAGGCCAAAGCGCTGTGGCTGGAGGACCACCCTCATGCGCATATCCACATCTTCAATTCCTGCTCCGCCGCGGCGGGAGAGGTGGCCGTCGCATTGAAAATTGAGGAAACAGCCGTCTCCGGCTTCTCCTTTGATGAAGTTGTCGCCGAAGTTTCCGGCTTTATTTCCTCTATGACAACCTATTTTGTGCTGGAAAACCTGGATCACCTGCGGAAAAACGGGCGCCTCACCGGACTGGCCTCAAAGATTACGGACAAACTGAAAATCAAGCTCCTCATGGGTGCCACTCCTGAAGGCGAGATCAGGAAAGTGGGGCAGGCTCTCTCTGTCAAGCAGGCGCTGTCTAAGATGGTCGGCCTGATGGCGGATGACCCCGGCCACATTGGCAAAACGCTCTGTATTGTCCACTGCAACCATGCAGAGCGGGCGCTCTATGTCCGGGAACTTGCTTTGAAACACTGCCGCTTCCGGGATATCTTTCTGAGCGACGCCCGGGGTGTCACCACTGTCTATGCCAACGACGGCGGTATCGTTGTCGCCTTCTGACCGGCCGTCTCTGAAACAGTAATGCGCTGCGCCTGTAAACCGTACAGCGAAAATTCGCAGGCAGAGGGAATCTCGAGCTTCTTTTCTCCGCCTTCCAATCTCAGTGCGGCAGCGGAGTCTGAAACAGCCGGTTCAACCGGATGCATAAAAATTCCCCCGGCATCCCAAAGGATGCCGGGGGAATTTTACGTTCCGTTTTGATCTGTATGACCGATCTTACTCCGCCTTGGGAGGCTCTTCCGCCTTAGCGGCAGGAGCGGGCTCAGCCTTCGGGGCCGCAGCGGGGGCCGCCTTGGGAGCCGCAGGCTTCTTCACCTCAGGCACAACACCGTCCACCGTAATCAGGTGACGCGGGCACTTCTGAGCGCAGAGGCCGCAGCCCACGCACTTGTCGTAGTCGATCTTGGCCAGGAAGTTCTCCACCACGATCGCCTCTTTGGGGCACGCCTTGGCGCACAGAGAACAGCCGATACAGCCGTTGGTACAAATCTTGGTGACCACGGGGCCCTTGGCCTTGGAGGAGCAGGGGATCGCCACATGCTTCTTGGTCTTGTAGGGCTCCAGGGCAATGAGGTGCCGCGGGCAGGCGTCCACACATTTGGAACAGGCCTTGCACTTCTCCTCATCCACCACAGCCACGCCGTTCTTCACGTGGATGGCGTCAAAGGGACAAACCTGCTCACAGGTACCCATACCCAGGCAGCCGAAATCGCAGGCCAGGGGGCCGCCGCCGGCCAAACGGGAGGCGGCCAGGCAGTCATGAACGCCCTGATAGTTATACTTGGTGTGATCCGCACCACAGCCGGTGCAGCGGACGGCGGCGATCTTCTTCACAGACTCGCCGGCAGCCACGCCCATGATTTCAGCGATCTTGGCCGCCACTTCAGCGCCGCCTGCGGCGCAGTTGTTCGTCGCAGCTTTGCCGGCCACCACAGCCGCAGCATAACCCGAGCAGCCGGGGAAGCCGCAGCCGCCGCAGTTGGCGCCGGGCAGGCACTCGGCAATAGCTTCTTCACGAGGGTCTTTTTCCACGGCAAAAACCTTCGCCGCAAAAGCCAGGATGGCGCCAAAGACAGCACCCATAACGAGCAGAATCGCGAAACAGAGAATTACTTTCGTCATTTCTTCTTCCCCCTTACCCGATCTTCAGGCCGGAGAAGCCCATGAAGCACAGAGCCAGCAGACCGGCGGCCACCAGAGCGATGGGGAAGCCCTCAAAGGCCTTGGGGCACTCGGAGAACTCCATCTTCTCCCGCACGCTGGCGAAGAGATAGATGGCCAGCAGGAAGCCCAGGCCGCCAGTGACGCCATAGACAATACTGGCAACGAAGCCGTAGCTGTTCTGAGTGTTCTGAAGCACCACGCCCAGCACGGCGCAGTTGGTGGTGATCAGAGGCAGATACACGCCCAGAGCGGTGTACAGGGCGGGCATGGACTTCTGCAGGAACATCTCGATGAACTGCACCAGAGAGGCAATGACCAGAATGAACACAATGGTCTGCATGAACTGCAGGCCGTTGGGCTCCAGAATGAAGTGGTTAATGGGCCAGCACACGGCGGAGGCCAGGCCCATAACAAAGGTAACGGCCAGACCCATGCCGGAGGCGGTATCCGTGGACTTGGACACGCCCATGAAGGGGCAGATGCCCAGGAACTGAGAGAAGATAAAGTTGTTGACCAGGATGGCTCCCAGAGCAATGGTAAACAGGCTGACGTCCATTACTTAGCCACCTCCTCTTTCTCCTCAGAAGCCTTCTTGGGCTTGTTGAGGAAATACTGCATGGCCGCGATCACGCAAGCCAGAACCAGGAAGCCGCCCACAGGAAGCGCAACGCCCATGGCAGCATAGTGGGACGGGAAGATCGTAACACCATCGCCGCCGCCCAGAATGCCGCCGCCGAACGTGCCCTTGCCGAACAGCTCACGCACGACGCACATGACGATCAGCACCCAGGTATAGCCCAGGCCCTGGCAAACGCCATCCACAGCGGAGGCGGCCACGCCGTTCTTGTAGCAGAAGGACTCGGCACGGCCCAGGATGATGCAGTTGACCACGATCAGGGGGATGAACACGCCCAGGTTGGTCGCCAGGTCGGGAATGTAGGCCTGAAGCAGCAGGTCCACCACCGTCACGAAGGTGGCGATGACCACGATGAAGCAGGCAATACGAATCTTGTTGGGGATAACTTTCCGCAGAGCGGAAATAAAGATATTGGAGAGCGTCAGGATAACCAGAACGGACAGGCCCATACCAATGCCGTTGAACAGGCTGGTGGTGATGGCCATGGTGGAACACATGCCCAGCAGCTGAACAGTGACCGGGTTCTGGGTGATCAGGCCCTCATTAAGCTGTTTCTTAAAATTCATAGCAGTGACCCTCCTTAACCCAGCTCGGCCACGGCAGCCAGAGCGGAGGTGACACCGGCGGATACCGCACGGGAGGTGATGGTAGCACCGGTAATGGGTGTGATCTGTCCGCCGTCCTTGGTGACCTTGACTTCACCGGACAGCCCCACATACTGGGCCCGGAAGTCAGGCTTCTTGGCGTTATCACCCAGGCCGGAGGTCTCGCCGGACTTGGTGACGGCCACACCGGAAACGGTCTGATCGGCGTTGACGCCCACCATGATGGTCAGGGTGCCGCTGAAGCTGCTGGAGGGGGAAACCTCCACCACGTAGCCAGCGTCACCGGCCTTGTAGAGGGACTTGATCGTGGCGTCAGAACCGGTGTACTCCATCTGCTCATAAGAGTCAGCGGGCAGCACCTCGGCCATGGCGGCGTCGTTCTTCTGCTTCTGAACAGCGGCGATGGGCGCCTCAGTAACCATGTTGACCAGGCCCAGGACCAGAGCGCACGCGGCGCAGATCGCGCCCAGGGTAATGGTCAGCTTGGCCATGCCGGAGTCATTCTTCTTTGCAGCAGCAGTCTCGCTCATGCCTCAGCGCCCCCTTTCTTGGCAGCCTTGGCAGCTTTCTTGGCAGCCTTCAATTCCTCCTTGGAGACGCCGAAGCGGTCAGGGTGCGTAAACTTCTCAATGATGGGCGTGCAGACATTCATCAGCAGGATGGCATAGCTGACGCCCTCGGGATAGCCGCCGAAATAGCGGATGAAAATCGTCAGCAGGCCGCAGCCCACGCCGTAAATGATCTCACCCTTGGGCGTGCAGGGGCTGGTGACGTAATCGGTAGCCATGAAGAAGGCGCCCAGCATCAGGCCGCCGCCCAGAACCTGGGACAGCATCCACTCAAAGTGGGGATTGCCCTTGGAGAAGATCAGAGTGATCACCGCCACAGTGCCGATATAACAGGCGGGGATGCGCACATGGATGACGCCCCTCCAAATGAGGTACACGCCGCCGATGATGAGGGCCAGAGCGGAGACCTCGCCGATACAGCCGCCCACATTGCCGATGAACAGGTCCTTCAGCGTGGAACCGCAGTCACCCAGCCAGGGCAGGGTCGCGGCGGCCACGGTGGAGCCGTGCATGGTGTTCATGGGGGTGGCGGCAGTGACCGCGTCGTTGACGCTGGCGGCGATGCCGAACCAGTTGGACACGCCCGGCTTTACCCAGGTGGTCATGTACACAGGATAAGAGAGCATCAGGAAGGCACGGCCCGCCAGGGCGGGGTTCAGGAAGTTCTTGCCCAGGCCGCCGAACAGCTGCTTGACCACAAACATGGCAAAGAAGTCGCCCACCAGCAGAGCCCAGTAGGGCAGCGCCACAGGGCAGACAAAAGCCAGCAGCACGCCGGTGACAGCAGCGGACAGGTCGCCCATGGTCTGGGGCTTCTTCAGCAGCTTGCGGTAGAGCCACTCAAAGAACTCACAGCCGGCCACGGAGACGATCGTCATCACCAGGGCCCGGGGACCAAAGAAGTAAACACCGAAACACAGCGCCGGGATCAGGGCGATGAGCACGTCCATCATCAGGGAGCGGGTGTTCACCGGAGAGTTGACATGAGGCGAAGAAGCGACTGTCAGCTTCAGTTCTTTATTCTCGTTCATGCCTTCGCCGCCTCCTTTTCTTTGGCGGCCTTAGCCTTGGCGGCCAGGTCGCGGATCTCAAATTTCGCGGTACGGAAGGACTGGACCAGAGGCAGACGGGCCGGGCAGATATAGTTGCAGGAGCCGCACTCGATGCAGTCCATCACGTTCAGAGCCTCCGCATCGCTCCAGCGGCGCTTGGCGATGTTCTGACGCATGAATACGGGAGTCAGATGCATGGGGCAGGCCTCCACGCACTTGCCGCAGCGGATACAGGTCTGAGCGGGATCCTGCTCGGCAGCTTCTTCCTTGGTCATGGACAGAATGCAGTTGGAGGACTTCATCATGGGCACATCCAGATTATAGATGGGGTTGCCCATCATGGGGCCGCCGAAGAGGACCCGGTCGGGATCGACCTTGAAGCCGCCGGCCATCTTGATCAGATGGCTGACAGGGGTACCCACGGGAGCCAGCACGTTCTTGGGCTCGGCCACGGCGCCGCCGGTGAGGGTAACACCGCGCTGGGTCAGAGGACGGCCCTCAGTCACCGCGTCATAAATGGCAGCGGCGGTGGCCACGTTGCTCACCACGCACTTCACATCGGCGGGCAGCTTTCCGGGAGGCACCTGACGGCCGGTGATCATCTGAATGAGCTGCTTCTCAGCGCCCTGAGGATACCGGGTTTTCAGTCCCTCGACATGTACGTCGCCGGCATCTCCCACCAGCTCTTTCAGATGGGCGATGGCGTCGGGCTTATTCAGCTCGATGCCGATGGTGGCTTCCTTCAGACCGACGGCCTTGGCCATGAGCCGGGCACCGCCGATCACGGCCTCGCCCCGCTCCAGCATGAGCCGGTGGTCAGAGGTAATGTAGGGCTCGCACTCCGCGCCGTTGAGGATCAGAGTGTCGACTTTTCCGACCGCGCCGGAGAGCTTGACGTGGGTGGGGAAGCCCGCGCCGCCCATACCGGTGATGCCGGCGTTTTTAACGATCTCGATGATTTCGGCCCCGGTCAGCGCGTCCACGTTGTCCCGGTGCTTGATGGAGGGATCAAGAGTGTTCTGGAAATCATTCTCGATGACCACAGACATCATCATCCCGCCGCCGCCGTAGGGCCTGGGCTCCACGGCGATGACCTTGCCGGACACGCTGGCATGGATGGGAGCGCCCAAACCGGTGGTCTCACCGATGAGCTGACCCACTTTCACTTCGTCACCGACAGCGACAACAGGCTTACAGGGGGCACCCACATGCATAGCCATGGGGATAATCACCTGGGCCGGCGCTTCCGCCAGGGGCGTTGTGGCCTTGTGCTCGGTCAGATCTTTGTGCTCAGCGGGATGAACCCCGCCGAAAAACTGATGCAACATAGCCTCACCTCAATCTTTTCGCGTTCTCTTTCCCCAAAGAGTTTCGCTTCAAAACTCTTATATCATAGTGCATATTCGCAAAAAAGTCCAGCCTCTCTGAACAAAAAATAAATTATTTTAAAAAATCAGACTGCCAGTTTAGTTTTTTATTCCTCAGTTTCCTGTTCTGTGAATAATTGAGTCCTGCACTTCTGCCCACTCCTTTCGGCCATTTTTCTCCTTCATCTGTCAAAAATGCCGAATTAAAATTTCTCCAATTGACAAATTCAGTTCGGGGCGCTATCATGTTAGCCAACACATAAAACGCAATGACCGGGCGAGTAGGTCCGTCCCATAAGCGGAGAGAGGGAGCGGCTGGTGTAAGCTCCCGTGCGGGACGAGCGCCGAACATCCCCCGAGAGTGGTTCTGCTGAACGGCTTGCCCCAGTAGGCGGAGACGGCTAACCTCCGTTACAGGTCAGAGTGCGCGGGGTCGCCCCGCGAAATTAGGTGGTACCACGGAGTAAATGGCTTCGTCCTATTACAGGACGGGGCCATTTTGTTTTCTCTATCGTCCGGTTTCAAGGGAGGTTCTTTAAATGCGAATGAAATGTGCCCAGATCATCATGGAATGCCTGCTGGAGCAGGGGGTGGATACTGTCTTCGGCTATCCCGGCGGCACGATTCTGAACGTCTACGATGAACTGGAACTGCATGGATACAAAAACAAGATCCGCCATATTCTGACCGCCCATGAGCAGGGCGCGTCTCACGCCGCCGACGGCTATGCCCGTTCCACCGGGAAAGTCGGCGTGTGCTTCTCCACTTCCGGCCCCGGAGCCACCAATCTGACCACCGGCATCGCCACGGCCTATATGGACTCCTCCCCTGTGGTGTTCATCACCTGCAACGTCAGTGAGAACCTGATTGGCAAAGACTCCTTCCAGGAGGTAGATATCACCGGCATCTCCATGCCCATCACCAAGTGTAATTTCCTGGTCCGCTCCCCCGATGATCTTGCGGACATCATTCGGGAGGCCTTTGCCATCGCCCGCTCCGGCCGGCCCGGTCCGGTGCTGATCGATATC
>JAQXNP010000132.1 GCA_029098065.1 Clostridiales bacterium
CCGGGCCCGTTTTATCCGGAGTTTCCTGAAATCACCGCTTCATGTACTGCCACAGCATGACGGCGGCCTCTCCCCGGGTGGCGGTCCGGCTGGGATAAAACCTGCCCCCGTCTCCGCGAATGATTCCCAGCCCCTGGGCCAGTGCGGCATAGCCCATCCGCTCCGCCGGGATGTCCGCCGCGTCGGTGAAATCACAGCGGAAAATGCCTTGGAGCCCCGCCACCGGGCCATAGCCCAGGCTGTTCAGCAGCATCTCCACCATCTCCATGCGGGTGAGCGTCCTGTCCTCATCCCGCTCCTCTCTGGTGATCAGGCCGCGCTGGCAGGCGTACTGGTAGAGGCTGTCGGCGTCATCCTCCGCCGGGTCAAAGCCATAGCCGTCGGCGCTGGCCAGAAGGGCGATGTAGTCCAGCTGGGTCAGGGCCTGGTCCGGCCTGGCCTTGCCGCCCCGCCAGCCCACATCGTACCGGGCCAGCTCGGTGAGGGCGGCTTGGGCCCAGTGGCCGGAGATATCGTCATAGACCATGCCGGCGCTCTGGCTCCGCTCCATTTCAGCGAGGGCCCCCGTCTTGGCGTCCACGCCGGTGTACCAGCCCGACTGCTCCTCCAGAGCATAGCCCGGCCTGAGGGTGTTGTAATAGCTGTATCCCGCGTCCAGCAGGGGCCTGGCCTCCTCGCCCATGAGGTCCAGGGCCGCCGGCACCGCGATGTAGCTCAGAGACACGTCATAGCTGGCCAGCCAGGCGTCCAGGGCCTGCTCTTCGGTAATCAGGCCGCCGGCGGAGTCGAAGGTCACCGTGTCGTCAAAGTTCCGACTCACCCCCAGAATGGAGCCGTCAGCGGCATCCACCCGGACGGTGATGGCGTTGTCGGGGAAGAAATAGCCGTTCACCTTCTGGGCAAAGGTGAAGCTGTGAGCCGCCTCCCCCTGTCCGGCCTCCCGGCTGTCATAGAGGGCGGTCCGGCCGAACTGCTCCGGCCACAGCGCCTTCAGAAAGGCCTCGGCCCCGGTCTGAGCGGCCTGGGCGGTGAGCCTGGGCTGGGCCTTGGCGTCACAGGGCCGGTACCCGGAGACCTCCCGGAGCGCCCCGGTCCTGGCGTCCGCCGTCACATAGCGGCGGGCGATGCCGTCGGCGGTCTTTTTGGCGTAGCTCAGCTGAGCGGTGACCTCGCCGGTGTCCCGGTCCACCCAGTAGCTGACAGAGACCAGTTCATAGCCTGTCAGCCCCAATTGGCTCCACCTGCCCACTTCGGCGGCCAGGGCGTCCCGGTCCAGCACTCCCTCCAGTTTGGAAATGCCGGAGAGCTCGGCGTCGGTGAGGCCTCCCGCCTCCTCAGGCGCGGCGGCGTCAGAGGACATTTCATATTCCGCTTTGTCCCCGCCGCCGCCGTTATTCTGGACCAGCTGTCTCCGCAGCTCGGTCAGGTTGACCAGTTCCCCGGTGGCGGCGTCCACGTAAAAGTCATCCGTCTCCCGGGGCACGTAGCGGAGCACCGCCTGCTCCCCGGGCTGATCCTGGACATACCGGAGCTCCAGGGACAGGGTGGTCCTCAGCTTGTCCGCGGCGCTGTCCGCCGTGATGGAGCTCCGGGCGCCGGGAAGACTGCCCACGTACTCGGAGACATCGTCCCGCCAGAAGGTCCGCACCGCCCCGTCAGACAGCCGCACCCGCACGTAAAAGCGCAGTGGGGAGGAGATGCCGTTGAGCAGGATCGTACCCCGGAAACCGCAGCTCTCCGCGGACAGATCCTCTGTGGAATCCTCCTCCTCGTCAAAGGAGGCGCTCTCCCCATCGGCAAGGACCCGGCCCAGGAACGCCCGGGCTGCCTCTTTCGCCTGGGCCTTCGTCATATCGGGGAAGCTGGGTCCGTAGCGGTTGTCCCAGTTGGACGAGCCCTCCCAGGTGGTGTAGGAGAGGACCTTGCCCCCGTCGGTGGCGGTGACGCTGATCCCTGTGTCCTCTGTGGACCAGCTCAGCTCCCAGGACGTGCCCAGAGGTCCCTCCTGGGGTTCGCCGTAAAACTCGGCATACGTATCCCCTATGTCCAGCGCGGCTTTCACCGCCTGTGTCACCCGGGTCAGCCGGGCATCGGCCGATTCGGACGCGGCCAGCGCCGGAGCTCCCAGGGAAACTCCCAGCGCCAGTGCCGCAGCCGTCGTGACGATCCTTCGGAATTTCATGCGCTTCTCCTCCTTCCGGGCCTGTTTGCCCATTTGCCTGTTTAGACGCACAGGGTGTGGAAAGAGTTCCCTCCCGTGGAAATTTTTTTCCGAACTGTCTTGACACAATCGAACAAACGTTGTATTCTTAAAGAGAACAAACGTTCTAATTCCCATTAGATTTCCTGCAAGCCGCCCAGTCAGTCCGTTTTACCGGACCGTTTATCTGATATCCTGTGGTCAGGCTGAAAAAACAGGGGGAAAGTGCTATGGATACCACATACTATCACCTCACCGCCCGCAGAGTTCGGGTCAGCGGCGGACCCGATCTGGTGAAATGGATCCCCACTCCGGCGGAAAAACCCATGGGAGAAGTCCTGGATTTTACCCGCTGCCGCAAAAAGCTGGAAAACCGGTCCGCCCTGAAAGCAACGGAGACGTTTCCCGCCCGGGAAGCGGAGGAACCTGCCCCCGCCCCGGCGGCCAGGACCCGCCGGGCCCGCCGGGACAGGCTCTCCGATCTGCTGGAGCTGGGCGCCTCCGTGTCGGTGATCGCCGTGAGCCTGATTGCCGCCGCGGTTTTCCTGGGACTGCTGTAACACTCCCGGCGCAATAAGGGCCCGGCGGACGTGTTTGTCCGCCGGGCCCTTTTTTTGTTGTCTATTCCCCGCCCCCGCCAGTCAGGAGATCGCTTTGAAAGGCCTCCCAGGCCTCCGGGTGCTCTACATAGTATTTGGGACATACTTTGCCCGTCACATCATAATGGCGGATCACATCTTCCGCGCCCAGATCGTAGAAGTCCCGCAGCCAGTTTACCAGACGGATCAGAGAACGATAGCTCTCCGGCGTGAATTGTCCCGTCTCGTCGGGATGGCACACCTCGATGGAGAGCGTATCGCTGTTCCGGCCGTTCGAACAGTAGGCCACCTCGCCGATGGGCACGCACAAAAGCACCTCCCCGTCCAGACCGATGAGAAAATTGCTGCTGGCATAGGTCTCATGGCTCTGGGCCAGGCCGGCAAAATAGCTCCGGTTCTGCTCGGCGGTGGTGCCCGGATTTCCCACATAATGGATCACGATGCCGTTCACCGCCTCCATGGCTGTTCCCGGCCGGGACCACTCATTCACCGGCAGAAGCCGCTCCCGGATCCAATCGGGCAATGTTTCCGGCACCGGCACCGCTGCCGCCGCCGGCCTCTGCCCTGTCAGCAAAAGGACGGCCGTCAGCAGGACGGCTCCGCCCAAAATCAGCAACAGGGGCGGGCGGGCGCGCCGCCGTCTCTTCCTTGACCTTCTCCGGGGGGGAGCGGCCTGCGCTGTATCCGTCACGATTCGTCCTCCTTCGCCGTTTTTTTCATTATAGCGCGGAGGGACTTTGTCTGCTTTAACATTTTATAAATTTTTATGTCGCGCCGCCGGGCCCGTACAGGCAGAGCTCCTCCCCCTCAAAACCTCTGTTTCGAGGGGGAGGAGCTCATCATTTCCCTTTGTACTTTCGCCGGGTGGCGATGCCGCCCCGGATGTGCCGCTGGGCCTTGTTCTCCTCCAGTACCGCTTTTGCCTGAAGGTAGAGAGGCCGGTTGAAGGTAGGAAGCCGCTCCTGAATATCCTTATGCACTGTGGACTTGCTGATCCCAAATCGGGCGGCCGCCGCGCGGACTGTGGTCCGGTTCTCTATGATGTACTGAGCGAGCCGGATCGCCCGCTCCTCCATATTCCCTTTCACCCGCAACACTCCCTGACGTGTTCAGCCTGTGAAAGATATATGAGCAGGCAGGGAAAAATATGAGGGAACTCCGCCCGGAAAAAGTCCCCGGAGCTTTTGCTCCGGGGACTGGTTTCGGTTTTATTTGCGTATGGAAGCAGAACGGAACGACATCTCCGCCCTTCCTCCTGCCGCCGCGCCACCCACGGAGCCAGAGGTTTTACGGGTTCCCGTCTCCCTGTTACACATTGAAGCGGAACAGGACGATATCTCCGTCCTTCATCACATAATCCTTGCCTTCGGAACGGACCAGGCCCTTTTCCTTGGCGGCGGCCATGGAGCCGCATTTCACCAGATCATCGAAAGAGATGACCTCCGCCCGGATGAAGCCCCGCTCGAAGTCGGTATGGATCTTGCCCGCCGCCTGAGGGGCTTTGGTGCCGTTGACGATGGTCCAGGCCCGGCACTCGTCCTCGCCTCCGGTGAGGAAGGAGATCAGGCCCAGCAGGGTATAACTGGCTTTGATGAGCCGGTCCAGCCCGGACTCGGGGATTCCCAGATCATCCAAGAAGGCCTCCTTGTCGTCGGGGGGAAGCTCGGCGATCTCCGCCTCCAGCTTGGCGCACACCGGGATGACCTGGGCCCCCTCCTTGGCAGCCAGATCGGCTACCTGCTGATAATAGGCCACATTCTGATAGTCGGCGAAACCGGCCTCGTCCAGATTGGCGGCGTAGATGATGGGCTTCAGGGTCAGCAGCTCGGAGGTGGCCAGCAGCGCCCTGTCGTCGGGATCATCGCAGGGGAAACTCCGGGCGGAATTGCCCTCGTTGAGCCAGTCCCGCAGCGCGGAGAAAAGCTCCGCTTCATGGAGGAATTTCTTATCTCCCTTGGCGGCGTTCTCCGCTTTCTTGATGCGCCGCTCCACCATCTCCACATCGGCCATAATGAGCTCGATGTCAATGATGCCGATATCCCGCAGCGGATCGGT